>DATHGE010000205.1:0-2764 GCA_035317805.1 Flavobacterium sp.
TGCACGTCATCATCGATTGGGTGGCGAACCATTCTTCCTGGGACAACCAACTCGCCAAAGACCATCCCGATTGGTATTCCAAAACGCCTGAAGGACATTTCCAGCCAACACCTTGGTATGATTGGGACGATGTGATCGATTTTGATTACGACAAACCCGAACTGCGGAAATACATGACCAGCGCGCTCGTCTATTGGGTCAGGGATTTCAATATTGACGGCTATCGCTGCGACACGGCGGGTTTTATCCCAACCGATTTCTGGGACAACGCGCGCGAGGAAATGGACGCCATAAAGCCGGTTTTCATGCTCGCCGAATGGGAATCGCGCGATCTGCAGAAAAAAGCTTTCGACGCTACTTATTCCTGGTCGCTTTGGGATAAGATGACAGCCGTGACGCGTGACGGCAAAAGCATCGGCGGGCTAGTCGAATATATGGCGCACGATGTGAACACTTTTCCGCGCAATGCTTACCGTATGACTTTTACCGACAACCATGACAAAAACTCCTGGGAAGGAAATCAGGTCGCCAATTTCGGCGCCGGTCTCGAAGCCTCGATTGTTTTGTGCGGTACCGTAAACGGAATGCCTTTGGTATATGGCGGACAGGAAGCCGGACTCGACCGTTCGCTCAAATTTTTCGACAAGGATCTGATTGATTGGGGCAAGATGCCATATGAAGAATTATTCAAAAAACTTTTCGATCTGAAGCACAGCAACCACGCGTTGTGGAACGGCAACCAGGGCGGCGTGATGATGCGGATTTTTAACGACAAACCGGATCAGGTGGTTTCTTTTTCAAGAAGTATGGAAAGCGACCGGGTAATTTCGATCATCAATTACAGCAAGGAAGCAGCAACTGTGAAACTCGATTCTAAATACCAGAAAGGCAAATACAAAGAGTTGTTCACCGGAAGTGAAATCGAGTTGAAAGGCGACGATACTTTTACTTTAGCGCCATGGAAATATTTGGTTTTAATCAAATAAAAAAAGGAAGATGGCACGTAGTTACAGCGTTTTCAATACCTCAATCAAATAATCCACATCAGCTTTAGAATTGTAGTGGCTGAACGAAATGCGCAGCGAAGGTTTCCTGATTGCTGTGTCGTCAAGAATTTCGGCCAATACATGCGAAGGCCTGATACTTCCCGACTGGCAGGCGCTTCCGCGCGACACGGCAATGCCTTTCATATCGAGATGGAAAAGGATCATGGCCGTCTTTTCTTCCCCGAAAGGAAACAGGATATTAGCGATATTGTAAAACCCGTTTGCATTTCCGTTGATCGTGAACCCCGGGAAATGGATGCCGCATTGTTCGATAAGGTAATTCTTAAGCGACAGGATATGTGCTTTTTCAGAATCCAGATTGTCGTATGAAAGTTCAAGTGCTTTTGCCATCCCGGCAATATTATGGACGGCTTCGGTCCCGGCGCGCAGGCCTTTCTCCTGTTCGCCGCCAAACAACATCGGCTGCAGCCCGAGCCCTTTTCTGACGAATGCAAAACCAACGCCTTTCGGTCCGTGGAATTTATGCGCACTGGCACTTAAAAAATCGACCTGCAATTGCTGCATATCCAGATTTTCCTTTCCGACAGATTGTATCGCATCGGTATGGAAAAAAGCATTGTGCTGTTTGCAGATGCGTCCGATACTTTCCAGATCGAGCACCGTCCCGATTTCATTATTGACATGCATCAGCGAAACCAATGTGGGCGCATTGTGCGAAAGCAATTCGACCAAATGCGTTACATCGATACTGCCATCGGATTTGATTTTTACATAGGCTACAGTGATATCGAATTCTTTCTCGAGCATCTCAATGGTATGTAAAACAGCATGGTGTTCTAATTTGCTTGAAATGATCCTTTTAATATTTAAATCCTTGACCGCACTTCTGAGAATCCAGTTGTTGGTTTCCGTTCCACCTGAGGTAAAGATGATTTCGGCCGCAGCGGCTTTTATTCTTTTGGCTATATTTTTCCGCGAAAGCTCGAGGATATTTTTTGCGCTCCTGCCAAAGCTGTGTGTTGACGACGGATTTCCGAAATCTTCCTGCATGACTGTGGCCATTTCCGAAATGACTTCAGGACGCATGGCGGTTGTGGCGGCGTTATCTAGATATACTTTTTTCATTGGCGCAAAGTTATGAATTTTAGTGATGTTAACGGAATACAAATTGGTTGCCGATTGTAAATTAAAATCCTATTTTTGCTTCAAATAAATTACGGATGAAAAAATTTCTGGGCATATTGGTTTTGGTCTTTTTACTCAATGGCTGCGATGACGGCGATGTCACGGTAAACATTATCGATTTTGACGGCAGTGCCGTTGGCGCCTGCGGGCTACTCGCCTATAAATTGACCGAGAACCGCGCGTTGATTATCAAGCTGCCGGGGGAGCAGGATGATCTAAGTGCTTTTACAAATGCTTTTGCAAATGACGCGACGCCTGCAGATACGCCGACAACCCTCGACATCCCGGGCGAAGCAACGGTTACCTATCGCGCATATAACGGAAATATTTCTTCCGACGTACTTTGCTCCAATCCCCCGCCAATTTCTCCGATAGCCGTGGAAGAATGGACCGCAACAGCCGGTTCGATAGAAATCACAACAACACAGATAAACAATGCCCCGAATGCTGAAACCGGGCAGGTTACAATCAGCAAATACCAGCATTCCATCGTTTTAAAAAACATGAAATACTTAAAACCGGACGGCACAAACCAAGAAGAACCTTTCCGCGCTTTGGGGAATTATTCTACA
>DATHGE010000206.1:0-5526 GCA_035317805.1 Flavobacterium sp.
TGCAGTCAGCATATTCCTCGAATATTCCAAAGTGTTGTAATTCGCTTTCAGGATATTCTCAGTATCTTTCTTAATCGAAAAAACGTAATAGGCGCTCACCATCGACAGGATGATAATCAGGAAAAACAACAGCCCGACGCTTAAGTTCAATTTGGTTTTGATTTTCATTTTGGTGCTTTTAAAACATTAGGATAAAATCACAAGATCGACATTAGACAGCGACAGTTTGTTCAGCAGTCGCCGGAAAATAGTTGTGGCCATAATGACCTTGAACAGATTGAAATGCGGTTTCCCGATACAGACAGTCGTAATCTGATGCTGTTCGACGACTTTAAGCATCGCATCGGTAATGTCGGGATTGGAAACCTTGATCACGTCGGCGCCCAATTCTGTTGCTAATTTAAAGTTATTTATCAGATGGCGCTGCTTGTCCAGTGCGATTTTATCACTGCTTTCTTTGGGCGTTTCAACATAAAGTACAAACCAGCTTCCGTTGTAATAGCTCGCCAGCCGCGCAGCTTTCCTGATCACGATTTTGGCGGTCTTGTCGTTACTGCTGATGCACGCCAGCAATTTCTCCTGCCGCAGCGCGATATTTTTCGGGACTTCATTCTCCACTTTCCGGAGTACTTGTCCGGCGACTTCCTTTAGCGCAAGCTCCCGCAATTGCAGGATTTGGTCCGATTTGAAGAAATTGGAAAGTGCCGTTTCGATTTTATCCGCAGTATAAATCTTGCCTTCCCTCAGCCGTGCGATCAGGTCTTCGGAAGTCAGATCGATATTGACCACTTCATCCGCCAGCCGAAGGACGTTGTCCGGAATCCGTTCCTGGACGTCTACATTGGTGATGCGTTTCACATCGGCATTCAGGCTTTCGATATGCTGGATGTTCACCGCCGAAATCACGTTGATGCCCGCTTCCAGAATTTCGAGTACGTCCTGCCAGCGCTTTTCGTTTTTGCTGCCTTCGATGTTGGTGTGTGCCAATTCATCGACAATGACGACTTCGGGCCGCAGGTTGATGATTGCCTGGACATCCATTTCTTCGAGCTGCTTCCCCTTGTAAAAGATGCTGCGGCGTGGAATCACAGGCAAACCGTCGAGCAATTCATGGGTTTCCTTCCTCAAATGGGTTTCGATATAACCGATTTTCACATCGATTCCATTCTTGAGTAAAGTGTGCGCTTCCTGCAGCATACGAAAAGTTTTGCCCACACCGGCACTCATGCCGATGTAGACCTTAAACTTTCCTTTGCGTGATTTCTGGATTAAATCGAGAAAGTGCTGGGCATTATTTTCTTTTTCTTTGTCCAATTTTTATAATCTGAAGTTTACAGCGACGGTAAACCGGTTCTCATTTTTCTTCAATTCGGCCGCCCATGGCAGGTTCGTGGTTGGGCCATTCGTAAATCCGCTTGGCGAAGTTGTTCCGTCTGAACCTGCAAAATAAGGGATTGAGGCATTCCTGTATCCGTATTCAAAACGGAAAGTCACATAATCGCTCGGCATGATATCAAAGGTAGTTGTAAACTGGAACAATCGCAGTTTTTCATTGTTGGCAATTGCCGTGTCGTAATTATTTGGGATATCGCCCGCAGCTGCCGGCGTAAAGGCAAGGTAAGGCGACTGATTGACGCCGTTTACAACCGACTGGTTGGTCAGGTAATCGCCCCTTAAAGTCAATGCCAGTTTGTTCTTATTAAACCAAATCCTGTTTGCCAACGAAGTCCCGAGCATAAAATTCTGTGAGGCCTTAACCCGATCGTCTGCTTCATTGTTGCTTTGGAATCCATAATGCGAATTGATGCTGAATGCGGCCTGCGAAATCCCGGTCGAATTCGGGTTCTTGTAATAACGTGCCACGACGCTGTTGTCATGATGAAAACGGATCCTGTTGGACTGATGCCCTAAAGTATCCGGGTTCTGCGTGTCTTTTCCATAATAGAAATTGGCAACCAGCTGCAGGTTTTCGTTTGGGCGATAATAATTGGAGTTTCCAATTCCGGGACCTTTACTATAGCTGTTGTATGTCTGCCAGCCGTTTAAAAGCCATAATTCTGTCTTAAATTTTTTAGACGGATACAATTGGACCCTGGCGCCCGAGAAATAGAACGGTGTAAAATCGCAGACCATGCTTCGCTGGTAATTCCAGTTTTCCTGCGTCACATAACTTTCGAGCCCGATGTAGCTCATGAAAATCCCCATTTCAACATTGAGGCCATATGCCACATTAAAATGATATCCCGCTGCGGCTTCACGGATGTATTTGAGGTTGTAGAGGCTCGTATTCCGCCCGCGGTTGACGGAGCCGTCGGGATCATTTACAATCGAACCCATTTGGCCATATTGCAGCCAGATACGACCGATAATGTTCTTATAGTTCGTTTCAATTCCAACGCTCGCCAGATTTAAAGTGAATTCATTGTGCCTTCCGATTGTGGAAGAAATGGTTTGTGTATTATCGGTCGGATGCGCAAAATTATAATTGTAATAGGTGTCGAGATAAGTGACTCCGGTCAGGATCGTTTCGCCATCGGCATCTTTGAGCGTCAGTGGGAAATTCTTCTGGCGGTTCTGCCCGTTAATCCAGGACAGGTCCATATTCTCAAATGGGATTTTTGCCGCCTGCTTGTTGATGGAATCCGTTTGCGCGGTACTATTGAATAGTCCGATGAATAATAATGCAATTGTTGTAAGCTGTTTCATAATGTCTATAGATGTTGAATTTATTGTATTTGATCGAGGGCAATGTTGAGTGTAAGGACGTTTATTTTTTCAGTCCCCAAAACGCCCAACAGTGGCGCCTCCGTTTTATTTTTAATGAGCGTAAGTATTTTGTCTTCAGAAATTTTTCGCGTTGCAGCGATCCGTTTTACCTGCACTTTCGCGCCTTGTACAGAAATGTCGGGATCGATGCCGCTTCCTGAAGCCGTGACCATATCCGATGGGATTTCATTTCGTTTTACGCCGGGGTTTTTCAACAGAAACGTGTCGATCCTGGTTTGTACCAACGCCAAATATTCCGGATTGGTCGTTCCTTTATTGCTCCCGCCGGAACCTGCGGCATTATAATCTACCGCTGACGGACGTGGCCAGAAATACTTGTCCTGTGTGAATTTTTGCGCCACATGAATGTGTTGCCTTTTTCCGTTGACGGTCACGATTTCGCCGTTCCCTTTATTTGGGGCAAACTGTGCGATGCCGTAGATACTCAAGGTGTAAATTCCTGAAAAGAACAAGGCACAGAACAAGGTGAGCCTGATCGCAGGAAGGATATTTTCTTTCATGGTATTTATTTTTAAATGAATAAAGTGACAAACAGGTCAATCAATTTGATGCCGATAAACGGAATCAGCACGCCGCCCAAGCCATAAATGAACAGGTTTCTCCGAAGCAAAGCGGAAGCGCCGATTGGCTTGTAAGCCACGCCCCTGAGCGCAAGTGGAATCAGGAACGGGATAATAATCGCGTTGAAAATCACCGCCGATAAAATAGCGCTTTCCGGGCTGTGCAGTTTCATGATATTCAACCCCTGCAATGTCGGAATCGCTGTAATGAACAATGCCGGGATAATGGCAAAGTATTTCGCGACGTCATTCGCAATCGAAAAAGTCGTAAGCGTTCCGCGCGTCATGAGCAATTGTTTCCCGATTTCAACAATCTCGATCAGTTTGGTCGGGTCGTTGTCGAGGTCGACCATGTTTCCGGCTTCCTTGGCCGCCTGGGTTCCACTATTCATGGCTACGCCGACATTGGCTTGCGCCAGGGCCGGAGCGTCATTCGTTCCGTCGCCCATCATCGCGACCAATCTGCCTTCGGACTGTTCTTTTTTGATGTAATTCATCTTGTCTTCGGGTTTGGCTTCGGCGATAAAATCATCCACACCTGCTTTTTCAGCAATGAATTTGGCAGTCAGCGGATTGTCGCCCGTAACCATGACGGTTTTGATTCCCATTTTTCGCAAGCGCTCAAAACGTTCTTTCATTCCGGTTTTGATAATATCCTGCAATTCAATCACGCCTTGCACGACATTGTTTTTAACGACCACTAAAGGCGTTCCTCCGTTTGAAGCAATAGCGACGACTTTCTGTGCCGTATCTTCCGGAAACGGGTTCCCCGATTGCTGTGCGATATTTTTTGCGGCATCCTGCGCGCCTTTCCGGATATTCGTTCCGTCTTTCAGGACAACGCCGCTGGTACGGGTTTCTGCGGTAAATTTGATTAGTGTCGCGCCTTCGATGGATAATTTTTGGGCGACTTCAATTCCGGCAAGCTCAACGATACTTTTCCCTTCGGGCGTATCGTCGGCCAGTGAACTCAGAACCGCCGATTGGATAAAATCAGCTACGGAAATTCCGGCTGTCGGATAGAAATTCGTGGCTTTCCGGTTTCCGATGGTAATTGTCCCGGTCTTATCCAAAAGCAATACGTCGATATCTCCGGCCGTTTCGACCGCCTTGCCCGATTTGGTAATGACATTGGCACGCAAAGCCCGATCCATTCCGGCGATTCCGATCGCAGAAAGCAATCCGCCGATCGTTGTCGGAATCAGGCAAACAAAAAGCGAAATGAAAGCCGCAATCGTAATCGGCGTTGCCGCATAATCCGCGAACGATTTTAAAGTGACCGTAACAATAATGAAGACCATTGTAAATCCAGCCAGCAAAATGGTCAGGGCAATTTCATTTGGTGTTTTCTGGCGGCTTGCACCTTCAACCAAGGCAATCATCTTATCGAGAAAACTTTCTCCTGGTTCGGAAGTCACGATGACTTTGATCTTATCCGAAAGGACTTTGGTTCCGCCGGTTACGGAAGATTTATCGCCTCCGGCTTCCCGGATTACAGGGGCGCTCTCTCCGGTAATGGCACTTTCGTCAATGGTGGCGAGGCCTTCAATAATTTCGCCGTCGGTCGCAATCAAATCCCCCGTTTCGCAGATGAAGATGTCGCCTTTTTTGAGTTGCGAAGAAGAAACGATCTGCCCGTTTTCTAATCTGGCCGGCGTTTCCTCGCGTGTTTTCCTCAGGCTGTCGGCTTGTGCTTTTCCTCTTGCTTCGGCGATGGCTTCGGCGAAATTGGCAAAAAGCAAAGTGATCAGCAGAATTAGGAAAATCGTAAAATTATACCCGAATTTCCCTTGTGATTGTTCACCGGCTAAAATCCATATACAAACACAAAACATGACCATGGTTCCAATCTCAACGGTAAACATCACCGGATTTCGGAACATTATTTTGGGATTCAATTTCACGAAAGACTGCTTCAACGCTTCATTGACGAGTGCTGCCTGAAACAATTTATTTTGAGATTTACTCATGATAGTTTACTTATTTAATTGAGAAATATTCGGCAATCGGGCCTAAAGTCAGTGCCGGAAAGAAAGACAATGCCGCTACAATGAAGATGACCGCAAAAACCAACAGCCCAAAAGTGGAAGTATCTGTTTTTAAAGTCCCGTTACTTTCGGGAATATATTGCTTGGTGGCTAAAATCCCGGCAATGGCAACCGGTCCGATAATCGGCAGA
>DATHGE010000207.1:0-2690 GCA_035317805.1 Flavobacterium sp.
CTGGAACATGGATGTACGATTGGGACAACGACCGGACGGAAGACTCGAAATTTTCGGTAAGCGCAGGCGCCGTATTCCGCCATTTGCCGACTTCACAAGATGCGGCGATCGGGATCTTGCCTGACGGAAGGACCACTTTCGCTTTCGACGGCGCGGCTCCGGCAAAAGACTTATATGAAGTCAATGCGAGGTTAATCTCAAAATGGAGCAAAGACTTCGGTATCATTGCAAACATCTACACGGGCGACGCTCAGGCAAACGGCAGCGACGCAAGGACAATCCACCGCTATGGTTTGGATCTGCGCGCGATTTACAGACAGGTCAAATTGGCTACCTTTGTTAAGATAAACGACTGGGGTCCATATGATTACCACCGTGATTATAACTTGACGTATCCGGTCCAGTTAATGGCCGACCTTTCTACAGAAATCGGGAAGCCGGATTGGTTTATCCTTCCGGGAACACGGATCGGAATCCGCGGAACATGGAGAACACTCGACCAATATTCGCCAAGATACAACCCAACCCAGATTTTAGATGCAGCTGGAAATTTGGTTCCTGATCCGACAGCCATAGGGTTTTCCGACGGAAACGAGTGGGAAATCAGGACATACATTCACATAAACATTGGTAATTAAAAAATTGAAATACTATGAAATTAAATTTTAAAACCCATATCACGCCACTGCTGTTTTTATTGATGCTGGCGATGGTCCTTAATGGTTGTCAGAATGACGATGAAGATCTTCAGCCGGCTTCCTATTCGAAAAACCCGGAAGTGTTCATCGATACTTTTAGTGCAGGCCTTAACTTTTCGTCTTATGGCGGAGCCGTAGCCAGCGCATTTCAGGTAGATACGGATGTGACCTACAACAACTCGGCTGCCTCGATGCGTTTTGACGTGCCGAATGTAAACGATGCTTCAGGTTCTTATGCCGGAGGTTCTTTCTACACCAGCGTAGGGAGGGATTTAACCGGATATGATGCGCTCACTTTTTGGGCAAAAAGCTTAAAAGCCGCTTCAATCGATGTCGTTGGATTTGGGAATGATTTTGGAGCCAATAAATACCAGGCATCCATCACAGGCCTGCAGATCAGCACCGCATGGAAAAAATACATCATCCCGATTCCCGATGCCGCTAAACTTAAAGCCGAAAAAGGGATGTTCTTCATTTCCGAAGGGCCTGAAAACGGCGAAGGTTATACATTTTATATTGACGAAGTAAGGTTTGAAAAACTGGGAACGATTACGCCCCAACAGCCTAAAATAATGAACGGGCAGGATGTTGTACAGACCGCATTTTCGGGCGTGACAAATGCGATCACCGGACTGGCAACGACCTTTAATATGCCAAACGGGATCAACCAGGACGTCAATGTAACGCCGGCTTATTTCACGTTCACTTCTTCAAACGAAGCGGTCGCAACAGTCAACGAACTCGGAATTGTCACTACGGGTATTGCCGCAGGAACCGCTGTAATCAAGGCATCTGTAGGCGGCGTAGAGGCATTGGGCTCTCTGACCATTAATTCTGCGGGGAATTTCGAGCCTGCGCCTGCTCCGGGAAACAATCCGGCAGATGTAATTTCTGTTTTTTCGGATGCGTATACAAACGTTCCGGTGAATTACTATAACGGTTACTGGCAGCCTTACCAGACGACCCAATCGGCCGATTTTGTGGTAGACGGCGATCATGTTCTCAATTACACCAATTTTAACTTTGTAGGAACGGAATTCTCAACCCCTACGATTGATGCTTCCGGAATGTCGCATATGCACGTCGATTTGTATTTCCCGAACGCGCTTCCAGCCGGAGCCACTTTCCAGATCGGATTAGTTGACGCAGGAGCGGACGGCGTTCTGGGCGACGGAAACGATGTTCGTGGCAACAAAACGGTTACTGCACCGACATTGGTTTCGCAACATTGGGTCAGCCTGGACATTCCGTTTTCCGAATTTACAGGATTGGCTGGCCGTGCACATTTGGCCCAAATCATTTACGAAGGAACAAACATCACCAATTTCTATGCGGATAATATCTATTTCCACAATGACGGAAGTGTAATTGCTCCAGTGCCAACGACTGCTGCGCCAACACCTAACTATCCGGCAGCCGATGTAATTTCAATATTCAGCGATGCTTACACCAATGTTGCGGGTTCGGATTTGAGTCCGGACTGGGGACAAGTAACCGTTGTTTCTCAAGTAGCTGTAGCAGGGAACAATACCTTGAAATATGCCGGGTTGAATTACCAGGGATTGGCATTAGCAGGAAGCTTGAATGTGTCTTCCAAGAACTTCTTGCACCTGGATTATTATTCGGCGAATTCCACGGCGTTAAACGTGTACCTCATCAGTACGGGACCGACTGAAAAATTGGTTTCCCTTACGGTTCCAACGACTGGCGGATGGAACAGCATCGATATTCCGTTAACATCATTTGCGCCGGTAAACCTCAATGATGTGATCCAGTTAAAATTTGACGGCAACGGCGATATTTATTTGGATAATATCTTATTCCGAAACTAATTTGATCCCTACCTCAACTATATATAAGTTTCCCCACTATCCCGGTGCAGAAATGCCGGGGTAGTGATTAGTAAAGTCTTATAATTTAAAAAATACAAAATGAAATATTTTTCAAGAAGCACAAGCAACAGATGTCTGGCAATAGCCTTATTATCCGTTA
>DATHGE010000208.1:0-8509 GCA_035317805.1 Flavobacterium sp.
TTTACCGTGTTCTCGATACGCGCTTTGCAAGCGCACTCGAACTGACGGTAAAAGGATTTCCACTTCTATCAGGGCTAAGGCAGAGGTCGCCTTAAAATCAGTCCAGACCATTGCGCATCGCATACACCGCAAGGCCGACGCGCGTCTTGAGCCCGAGTTTTTCAAACAGGCTGTCGCGGTAACTTTCGACCGTTCTTGGACTGCAGAACATTTTTTCTGAGATTTCTTTATAGGTCATTTCGGTTACGGAATATTTGAGGAATTCCTTTTCCCTGGCCGTAATCAACGATTTCCCATTCTCTGGATTTTCTGCCCTGAGGTTCGCGAAAACTTTTCCCGCAGCCCAGTCGGGATAATAAAACCCATTTTGCACCATCGCATTCAGGGCTTTTTCAAGTTCCGCCGGATGCGCATTTTTGAGCAAATAGCCCGTCGCGCCATTCTTAATCATCTTAATCAGGCTTTGCTCGTCGTCCTGCATGCTGAGCGCCAAAATCAAAACATCGGGATGGTTTTCCTTGAGCCAGGCCGCGGTTTCAAAACCATCCATGACCGGCATGCTGATGTCGAGCAGCACCATATCCGGGATATTTTTCCTGTTGGCGAATTTCTGTTGCAGCGCTTCGCCGTTCTCACATTCATAGCGAACTTCAAATTGCGGAAAATTCGAAATGATGGCACCAAGTGCCTTCGAGATTAAGATATGGTCGTCTACAATGACAATGCTATTGGTCATGCTAATGGTATTTCTATGGTTAATCGCGTGCCTTTATTGTTGCTGTCAAGTTCGAAATGGCCGCCGATGATTTCTGTCCTTTTTTTCATATTGCTGATGCCGATTCCTTTTTTGCCTTCATGGATGTCGAAGCCTTTGCCGTCGTCCCTGAGCAAAAGCCGAAGCTGTCCGTCGGTATGGCCAAGTGTTACCGTGATGTTCCTGCATCCCGAATGCCTGATGCTGTTTTGCAAAAACTCCTGCGCAATGCGGAACAGCACGCTTTTTTCCTGGTAAGGCAGCACCGTATCATAGGCATTGCTGGTAAAGGCGACGGCGCATTGCTTCAGGTCGTTAATTTTCATGCACTCCGATTTCAGCAACGCGAAAAGCGTATGGGTTTCAATCGTATTGTCGGTCAGCGATTTCGAAAGCTGCCGCAATTCCGACAGCGAATCATTGATAATCTTACCGATATTCTCGATGTTTTCGTTCACCTGTGGTGCTTTGTTCTCATATGCCAATTGTTGGGTATACAAACTGGCGAGCGTCAGTTTCTGTCCGATATTGTCATGGATTTCACGTCCGATGTGTTGCATGGTCTGCTGTTGGATCTCGAGTTGGGTGGAAAGGATTTCTTTCTGGTGTTCTGTTTTCTGGTTTTGGAGCATGGCAATGTGTTCTTTCTTTTTTATCCTGTATTGCCTGATGTATACTATGATTGCGGCGATGAACACGATAAAAAAGACATTAAAGATGATTATGATGATGGTGTATTCGGCTTTCCCCATATAAATGATGCTGTGAATAATAGGTACATAAGGTTGTTGGTGGTCAGGAAGAACGTAAAATAATTGCTCCAAATCCCGTAAAAGTCTTTATAAAGCGGGCCATAAAAAGCAAAAAGCGGTAAGGTCCCGATATAAAATAAAATGACACCGGTATTGATATAAAACATTTTGTCGGTGCTGAAATGCAGAATGTTTTCGGTTTGGATCTGCCGGTAAAATTCGAGGCAAACCAGGATCATCAATAAGAAGGTACCGATGGTATAATTCATCGAATACATGATGGCGCCCTTGTCCTTAAAAAATTCATGCGGGATAAAGGAGAGCACGTAGACAGAAACGAAAATCCAGAACAGCCTTTTGCGGTGCAGCGATTTGCCATATAGCCAGAAAAGGAAAAGGAACTCAACCGGAATCCCAAAAAATTCATAATAGACCTGCCGGGATTTCGGATAATTTTCCAATCCCCATCTGCTGAAAGCCTCAATAAAAAAGATCAGGACAATATAATAAGCGAACCATTTCCAATAGGTATGTCTTACTTTTCGGAAGGTCAATATGGCGGTAACGGCGCAAAGCAGTTGCATCCATAAAAGCAGTCCGCTTATCCATTGCTGAAATTCGGTCATTAGTGAAAAGCGGTGCCCAGATTGCTTGCAGGAGGAACCAATTGTCCATGGTTCCGGGCAGTCGATTGCGGTTTCGCTGCGTCTTTGTCGCTTCCCGAACCCGTAATGGCCATGATGGGCGTGAGTTGTTGGTTTTCCGGGACGCCATTGGTATAATGAGGCAAACCGGCGGTATAAGTGTTGTCTTCAAACGGATTGAAATCGTATTCTTCACCTGAAACCTGGATTGTTGGAAGAATCACGAGCGTATGTTTCTTTTCATATTGTTCGGTAATCGGATCGCCCAGCAATCCGGCCAAATCCTTGTAAGAATCATTATTCCAGGTGCTTTTATCGGGATAGGATGCGTAATACAGCCGAAGCCCAAGCTTTTGGGCATTGTAAACTTTGCTTTGGTGTACGCCTTTCTCAATATGGTAGATGAATTTTTTAATGGTGTCGAGGTCAAACCAAATGGAGCGCGCATCGTTTGTCACAGGATTCGTCGAAGCATTTTCAATCGCATCGCCCTGTGTTCGTCTGTAGATGCTCACCATATCCGAAACCAGTCCGGTTGAAAGCGTGCTCGGCTTGTAGGTATTGAAATCCATACAGATTGAAGTGGTGTCAATGGCAACCGGAATAGAATCATTGGTGGAAGGATTCACGGCCATGGCGCTCTGCCCGTTTGGCGGATACAGGAATACATAAACCCCGAATAAGCAGATCAAAAGAATCAATGCGCCCTTTAACATGTTGTTGTTTGTCATAATAAATGGTTTTAGATTTTAAATGTAAAATTTAATTTTAACAAAGGAACAATTTGATTCAAAATAATTTAACAGTTTTATGGCTATTTTGTCATCCGTTGTTTAACGGAAAATTTTTCCGCCTTTCCCTCATCTCATTTTAGTTTCCTGCCCATTGCCGTCCACAGCATTTGTCCGCAGATTTGTCCCGATAGTTTTAGTGAGCTGGAAATCAGTTACATCACAAGACGAACGGCGTAACCCGAAAAGCCAAACCAGAGTAGGGAATCAAAAATTTCAAGACAAATGAAAACAACAATCAAAATGCTCGCTGCCCTGATCCTGATTGGGCTCGGCGCAAACGCACAACCGCTTCCGATTAACATCAGCACCGGAATCGACAACGCCTCCAATGCATTGCCTGTCGGCATATCCGACCCTTTCTGGCAGATTACTAACAGTCCGAATGCACCGGGAACACCGGCGCGATCCTGCGGCTACAACACCTCATTCTGGCAGCCAACGCCTGTCGCAACCACAAATGCCGGGTGGATCAATGTTTCGGCTACCCCTTATGGCGGCAATGCCATAGGCGGTTATACTTTCGAACGGTCCATTATAGTGGCTCCGGGTTCACCGACATTGAGCTGTAATTTCAGCGTGGCTTATGACGATGTGCTCGAAACGCTTCAGCTTGTAGCGCCTGACAATACCGTTACAACGCTGACCGCGATTCCCAATCCGGCCAGTTATTTTTTGAGCAATACGATAACCAATTCGATTGCGAATCCTGCGCCGGGTATCTGGAAAATCAGGGTGATCGTCGGATTTGTAGATTCTTTTGCGGGATTCCTGCTTTCGGGCTCGATCAATTTCAACCAGCCGTTGGTTGGAACTACGCAGGTCCGCGCTTCACAATGCGGCGTAACTTTACCTTTGATGACCACATTAATCGGAATTGATGCCGTTGCAGGCGCCACTTCATACAATATTGAAGCGACCAACATCGCTACAGGAATTGTACAAACTTTTCCGCGGACTGCGCCCAATTTTTCATTGGCAAATATGGCTGCATTTGATTATGGCGCAACATATGCCATCCGCATCCAATATTTTAAAAATGGCGTTTGGTCTGCTTTCGGAAGCATGTGCAATGTTTCCGCTCCGCCAATTCCGGGACTAAATGCATCACTGTGTGGCGCTACCTTATCCGGAATAAATACCGCAGTGGTAACCGCAAGCCTGGCCTATGTTACGGGTTACCGATTCAGGGTTACCGATCTTACGGATCCAACCGGGGTTAACCAGGTTCAGATTGTAAATACGCTGCCGCCGTATAATTATTTTTCGCTCCAGGGTTTGGCACGTTACAATTACGGAACGACCTACAGTGTGGAAGTGGCGGTTAAAACCAATGGCGGCTTTTCTGCCTACGGACCGATATGCAATGTGACTTCGCCGGCCGTTTCCAGTTTAGCGAACTGCGGCGCGGTCGTAGTTTCCAACGCCGTACATATTGTTACGACGCCGGGATTAAACGGTGTGACCAAATACAGGTTTCTCGTGACCAACCTGCTCACGAGCCAAACCACGACCATTGTACAAAATGCACCGAACAACTGGTTCAGTTTCAACAGCGTTCCGGGCTACAGCCTTCATGCGGGTTATAGCGTATGTGTCCAATTGGAAACTACGGGTCGTTTTTCACCTTCGGGAAATGCGTGTACGATTACTTCACCGGCTTTACGGACCGGAAACCCGGATGCATTTGCCGATACGCCTTCGTTATTTAAGGCAATTGCTTATCCGAATCCTTTTTCGGATCATTTCAGTGTCGATTTAAACAACAAAGGAAATGAAGCAGCTGAATTGAAAGTTTACGATCTCATGGGTTTGCAATTGGAAAATAAAATGGTTCCTGCCAATGAAAGTGAAATCAATGCGCTTGGGCAAAATTGGAAACCGGGTGTTTATAGTGTTATCATCAACATTGGAAATGATATCCGCACACTAAAAGTCATTAAAAAATAACGATATGAGAAATACACTAACAATTGGTTTATTGCTGCTGTCGGGTTGCGTTGGATTTGCCCAGCAAACTAATGGAATCGGGCATGTAACCTTACTCAAAAAGAACGGCGCCGCAAAGGCGACACAATCAGACGGGATTGGACATGTCACACTTTTAAAAAGAAATGCCATGCTGGTTTATCTGGGCGGCGGTTATGAAAGCCCGGGAAGTCCTGTAAAAGATGGTGTTTCGCTTGGCAATATGGGCGGAATCAATCTCGAAATCTACAAGCCGTTGTGGTTGGGATCGAATGTTTCATTGGGAATCAGCGCAGGCGGACAATACATGGCCGGAAATAAAGATCCGTTGGAAACCATCCCGTCGCCATTCCACATCAGTGGTGAAACTTCGACAAACGTAACCGCAAGAGGGACAGGAAGTCCGAAACAGGCCGGATTTAAAGCTGGCGCGGGCCCGCAACTAAGCGTCCATTTGGGCAATCATTTTGTCATAAGCCCGATTTTACAAGCGGGTTATCTGAGCATTACCCAAAAGGAATTCGGTGCCGAACAGACCACAGATTTCAATAGTACCGTTTACAATTACGACCTGTTAAAGCAAACGGAAACCAAAACGAGCGGCCTGGCCATCATCCCAAAAATCCGCCTGCAGTATTTTCTAAGCGGTAGGATCGGACTGTGGATTGAAGGAAATTATACTTCCGGCCCGACCATCAAAAACACCATCAGCACTTTTTCGCCGCAAGGGCAGGCCGATCAGGATGGGAATTACAATATTGACCAGATGCTGTCGGGAAGTGTCTCGACTTCCATTAAGGAAACAAAATACAACGCTTTGGGTTTGAATGCGGGAATTGTTATTGCCATTGGCGGAACCAGTAATTATACCGGCCACGTTACCTTGCTCAAAAAAAATGGTAAGGCGATAGCGACGGAAAATACAGATCAGGATAAACCCAAAACAGCAATCGGTTATTCGAGGGTTACCTGGGGCGAACATGGCGTGCGTACCATCCCAAATTGCTTCTGCCGAAATGGCGGCCTGTTCTGCGGATGTATTAACGGCCCGGGTTATACCGATGAAAGCAGTGCTTCTTCTATGATCGTATCGACTGACGAAACGGTAATCAAAACGGAGGCTGAACTGGTCGGAAATGATGGCATCAGGGTGATTAATACTGTTGTGTCTGGCGAAATTTCCAACGAAACCATGCAGCTTTTTACAGAGAAAAAGGCGGAAACCTTTGAAGAGATTATTCCGGCTGAAACGATGAATGCAATTCTAAAAAAGCTGAACCTGACGGATGTTACTGCAGATTTATCAATTCCACCAGCCCAACAAAAATATTTGATCATATCAACGACCGACACTGGCGGAAATCCAATGAACCAGTTGGTGGTGCATCAGTACGGCAATATTCTGGTAAGTGGTGTGAAAAAAACGATAGAGATCATCACCGTAAGTAAAGCGTCGCAAACCGCTGACTACGTCGGGCATGTTACTCTATTGCGTTAGTTTTTAGTTGGTTTTTTGAGAAGTCCCGGGAAATTTCCGGGATTTTCCATTGAAAAAAATTACGGTTTAAAATATTTTTTCAATAAAACTTGGGCGGCTGCAAACGGTGAAATCTCATCATTCTGCACCGCTTTTTTATTGGTTTCAAGGATCGCATTAATTTCAGGATTGTTGTAGAAATTATTTTTCAGTTGCTCATTGATTGTTTCCATCATCCAGTATTGGTTCTGTTCGCGGCGTTTTGCAGAAAAATAGTCGTTGGATTTTGTAAGTTCCAGATAATCTGAAATGGTTTTCCAAACCGCATCGATACCGTCTTTTGTGAGAGCACTGCAAGTTTCCACCGTCGGCATCCAGCCCGATTTTTTTGCCGGAAACAAATGCAAAGCGCGCCCGAATTCTGTCTTCGCCAGTTTCGCCTTCCGGACATTATCGCCGTCGGCCTTATTGATTACGATTGCATCGGCCATTTCCATAATCCCGCGTTTGATGCCCTGCAATTCATCGCCTGCGCCGGAAATCTTCAAAAGCAGGAAAAAATCGACCATGCTGTGGACGGCAGTTTCGCTTTGTCCCACGCCAACGGTCTCGATAATAATCGTATCGAATCCCGCAGCTTCGCAAAGTGTAATCGTTTCACGGGTTTTGCGTGCCACACCGCCCAAAGTTTCGCCCGAGGCAGACGGGCGGATAAAGGCATTTTTATCTTTCACCAACTCTTCCATGCGCGTTTTATCGCCCAAAATGCTGCCGTGCGAAATGGTGCTGCTCGGATCGACCGCAAGTACGGCAACCTTCTTTCCCAAAGCCGTCAGGTGTGTTCCGAAAGCTTCGATAAACGTACTTTTCCCAACGCCTGGAACGCCCGTGATTCCGATACGGATCGATTGGTTTGCATGGGGCAGGCAGGCATTAATCACTTCATTCGCCTTGTTGATATGGGAAGCATTGGTGCTTTCGACCAAAGTGATCGCGCGGCTTAAGGCAGTGATATTTCCGGATAGGATTCCGGTTACCAATTCTGCCGGCGAAGGCGATTTGCTGCGCAGCGAAATGATCTGTTCCGCTGCCGTTTTGCTAATCGTCTCCGGCTGGTTAACGCCTTCCTTTTCGCTTAAAGCGGATTTGTTTGATTTGGCCACAATGCTGTTTTAGAAAAGTAAATGTAAGGAAAAGAAGTAGATTGAGAAAACAGGTGGCAGGTTTCAGGCGACAGAAAGCGGAATTGCAGCTGTAAATTTAACGAAATAAAAAATATTACAGTTTAGTATAAAAAAAATCAGAACGTGTCTGAAAAGTTCAAAAGCGAAACGTCTTTGAGCTGTTTGCTGATTTTGAGGTTCATGTCCTGGTATAAGTTGTCCAATTTCTCATTGATTTGTTTGCCGACAGGACAACTCGGATTGGGTGCATTTTTAGAATAACCCAGCGTCACGGTCTCAAAAGTCATCTTAAAGATATCGTTAAGCGTAATCTCCGAAGCAGATTTCAACAGGCGTGTACCGCCATTCTTGCCTTCTTTGCTTTCTACAATATCATTCTTCTTCAGGTTGGCGATTTCCTTGCGCACCAAAACCGGATTCATATTCAGGCTTGACGAAATATATTCAGACGACAGAAAGTCCTCCGGAAATTTCGAAAGCAAAGTGAGAATGTGAAGTGTGATGGCAAATTTCCCTGAAATCATACTGTAATAAATTATGTTACAAATATAAGATTAAAAATTATACGTTCATCGATAAAAAAATAAAATTTCGTTAAAATCGATAAACGGCATTTGTCGCCAATTTATCCTATTTTTGTCCGATAAACGGTTATGGACAGTATCATCCTTCTTTTCCTCTGTATGTTTCTTGGTGTGGCTTTGCAATTTGTAAAAGTATTTCCAGCCAATAGTTTTACCGTTTTAAACCAGTTCGTGATTCATATTTCGCTTCCGGCGCTCGCCCTTTTTTACATCCCGAAAATAGAAATCGGCACCGCGTTGCTGTTTCCGCTGGGCATCGCCTGGATCGGATTTGCCTTGTCGTACTTATTCTTTACCATCTTAGGGAAAATATTTGGCTGGTCGCGAAAACTCACCGGCAGCCTGATTATCATGG
>DATHGE010000209.1:0-3587 GCA_035317805.1 Flavobacterium sp.
CTTTAAGCGGCGCCCAAATGATATTCGACAACGCTTCAGCAATCGCATTCCTGCTGCCTGCAACCGGATCGATTAACGCCGCAATTGGCGAATGTCCGATTGACGTCGCAACGCCTTCAATTCCCAGATAATCCAAAGCCATAACGCCGACGTTGTTCAATGGCAATTGCAAAGGCCCGGCGCATTGCTGTTTGGCGACTTTTCCGCCCACGCAACGGTCGACTTTATTGGTGAGCCAATCCTTACAGGCCACGGCTTCGAGCTGCAAAACGGCGTCCAGATATTGTTTGATATTGTTTTCGGAATATTGCAATTCGGAGTAATCGCGGTCGATTGACTGATCGTTCATCACGACTTTCGGTGAACTCCCGAACATGTCTTCCAACGCAAAATCCATCGGTTTTGCGCCCGTGGTTTTCGATTCGAAAGTAAATCTGTGATTGCCCGTTACGTCGCCCACCTGATACATTGGGGAGCGTTCGCGGTCGGCGATTTTTTGTAAAGTGTCGACATTTTCTTTTCCAATCACCAATCCCATTCGTTCCTGCGATTCGTTGCCGATGATTTCCTTTGCAGAAAGCGTCGGGTCGCCCACAGGCAATTTGTCAAGATCGATCAATCCGCCGGTTTCCTCGACAAGTTCAGACAGGCAATTCAGATGCCCGCCAGCGCCGTGATCGTGGATCGATATGATCGTATTGTTATCGCTTTCCACAAAACCGCGGATGGCATTTGCGGCGCGTTTTTGCATTTCTGGATTCGAACGTTGGATCGCATTTAATTCGATTCCCGAACTGAAAGCGCCTGTATCTGCGGATGAAACAGCAGCGCCGCCCATTCCGATTCGATAGTTTTCTCCGCCAAGGATAACGATTTTGTCGCCTTCCTGTGGTTTCTTTTTGATGGATTGGTCGAGTTTTCCGTAACCGATTCCACCCGCCTGCATAATCACTTTATCATAACCCAGTTTGCGGTTGTTTTCGTCGTGTTCGAAAGTCAAAATGGAGCCTGTAATCAAGGGCTGCCCGAATTTATTCCCGAAATCGGAAGCGCCGTTTGAAGCCTTGATCAGAATATCGATTGGTGTTTGGTAAAGCCATTTGCGTTCGTCCATGCCGTTTTCCCAAGTCCTTTCTTTTTCTAATCGTGAATAAGCCGTCATATAAACTGCGGTTCCGGCCAAAGGAAGCGAACCTTGTCCGCCAGCCAATCGGTCGCGGATTTCGCCGCCCGAACCGGTAGCTGCGCCGTTGAAAGGCTCAACCGTAGTTGGGAAATTATGGGTTTCCGCCTTAAGCGAAATCACCGAATCAAAATCTTTGGTTTCGTAAAAGTCAGGCTTGTCGGCCGACTTCGGTGCAAATTGCTGTACGCGCGGACCTTTGACAAAAGCCACGTTATCTTTATAAGCAGAAATGATATCGTTCGGGTTTTCTGCAGCAGTTTTCTTGATTAATTTGAATAAGGAAGAAGGCATTTCTTCACCGTCAATCACAAACGTGCCATTGAAAATCTTGTGCCGGCAATGTTCCGAATTGACCTGTGAAAATCCGAAAACTTCCGAATCGGTCAATTTCCTGCCCAATTTTTCGGAAAGGTTGTTCAGGTAACCGACTTCTTCATCGCTTAAGGACAAACCTTCTTTTTTATTGTAGGCCGCAACATCGTCGATTTCGAGAATCGCTTCGGGTGCGATATTGATCGTATAGATTTCCTGGCCGAGCTGGGCATATTTCTGCGAAAGCATCGGATCGAAATCAGTGAAATCGGAAGCAACCTGATGAAATTCCTCAATACGGATGATTCCTTCGATGCCCATGTTTTGTGTGATTTCAACTGCATTCGTACTCCACGGCGTAATCATTGCGGCACGTGGCCCAACAAAAAAATCCGTCAGGACGGATTTTTCTAGTTTATTTGCGTTGCCAAAAAGCCAGTTGAGTTTTGAGGTGTTTTCCGCCGAAAGTTCGCTTTGCATCTGGACGGCAAAAACGGTATTGCTTTCGTTTCCGAAGAAATGAATCATTGTGTTTATTTTAGTTGTTGTTGTGGTGCAAATTTAGGTTAAAAAGGCGGATTTCCAAAACGACTTTTCAATACTTTTTAACGAAAGTTTTGTTAAATAAAAAAGCTTTCCGTTTGAGGAAAGCTTGATTTTTTATTGTGGAAAAGCGGCACTTTGATAGGCTCCGATGTCCGGCGGATTGGACGTCCGCAGTTTTCCGGAAACGTCTTCGGCCAGCGTATTGTTCGGATTCCCTTTCTGGAAAGCGCCCGAATCGGTATCAATATTGAGTTTATTCGCGTTTTCGTTGTAAAATTTCGGATCGATATTCCTGTAATTCCCTGCGGCTGTCGGAGAAGCCGGTTCGGTGCGGATCGGATCATACAGCGTATCTCCTTCCAATTGTGTACCGTTGTCATTGAATTTAACCAGGCAATGGTCAAAATTGGTATTGAATGCCACCAGATCGTCACCTGCATATTTGTCCAAAAACAACTGCACTTTATTATAACCGTAAATGATACAATTGTAGAAATTCGCCTGATCGAGACCATTTGTTTCAACCGATCCGTCATTATATTCAATATAATTCGCCAATAAAACGGTAAGCTGCTTCGTGCTGTTCCAATTGTTATTGAATGTACAATGCTTAAAGCTGTAATTTCCTCCGATTGGGCATGCCAGACACATTTGTCCGGCAAGGTTAACCACTACATTTTCAGCGGTTAAGTTGGTCGCTCTACGCGCTAAAATCCCTACATTAGAACTATTATAAATCTGCGAATTGGTAATATTTAATGGACATTCTTCCACCAACAATCCAACTACCGAATTCTTCAATGTCAAATGATCGATCGAATTGTTCCCGCTTCCCGGCATCAGCCAAACCGTTCCCCATTGCCCGGGTGTTTCTGAGAATCCGGGTTCGAGTCGGTCGCCTTCAAAAACCACTTCGTTTTCCTGCGGGTTTTCGGGATCAAGGCTGGCATTTCCATCGATATTAAGCGTTCCGCCTTCTTTTACAATAATCCCCGAATCGGCATGGAAATGTACGCGTGCACCTGCCTGAATCTGCAGTGTTTTCCCACTCGGGACACCGGCATAACCATAAATTACATACGGTTTTTCATTGGTGAAAACCAATTCGTTTCCGTGAACCGGATCGGCCTCGTTGAGTTCAAACCCGATTACATCAACCGGATCGCCATTCTCATCAACGCCCAGGTTAAGCGTTTCCTTACTGCCGTCAGAATATTTTTCAGGATAAAGGAAAACAGCATCCTGTATCAAAGTCACCAAATTGACTGATTGTTGGAAACTGGTTCCGGTATTGAACAAGATTTGGTCGGTATATAAAAAATCTGTAGGATTGGCATCTGCGATACTTGCCGTGGTTTCAATGAAGATGAAAAGGCTGTCTTTTGCAAGTAATTCCACATTCGGGAAAATTTTGCCCTTGCCGTCGTTTCCGGTCATGCCGTCAACCATGATGCGGTATTTGGAAGTTTCGCCTTTTCCGAGACGGATTTCCGGAATCGTAATATCATCGCTGCCCCTGTTGTAAACTTTGAGCATATAAGTA
>DATHGE010000210.1:0-7672 GCA_035317805.1 Flavobacterium sp.
AGGCCGGAACCGTGGTCAAAGTTTCCCGGTTATATGAAACACCGTCCTGGGGTTTTGAAAGTGACACTTTTTACAATTGTGCGCTGCTACTGCACACCGCAAAAGGCGCGCAGGAGATTCTCGCAAAAGTGCTTGGAATCGAAGAAAAGATGGGCCGCTTGAGAACTGAGGGCGCAAGTTATCAGGCGCGGGTGATTGATATCGACATGATTGCGTTTAATGAAGACATTATTGCGGATGACAATCTTCAGGTACCGCATCCTTTTATGCAGGAACGCATGTTTGTATTGCTGCCGATGCGCGACCTGAACCTCGACTGGCGCCATCCGGTTTTACAGAAATATTTGCCCGAATTGCTAAAAGCCACCGAAGATAAAAGTAGCTGTAAAGTATTGCAGAAATTGGAATCGCCGTTGCGGAAAATCCAATTGGAGCATTTCAATTACATTGCGATTGAAGGCAATATCGGTGCGGGAAAAACGACACTTACAACAAAGATTGCCGAAGATTTTAATGCGAAGACCGTACTCGAAAGATTCGCCGACAACCCGTTTTTGCCGAAATTTTACGAAGACCAGAACCGTTATGCTTTTCCGCTCGAAATGTCGTTTCTGGCCGACCGTTACCAGCAGATTTCAGATGACCTCGCCCAATTCGACCTGTTTAAGGATTTTATCGTAGCCGATTATCATATCTTCAAGTCGCTTATTTTTGCCAAGGTGACGCTCACGGATGACGAATACCGCCTGTACCGGAAACTCTTCGAGATCATTTATCGCGAAATGCCCAAGCCCGATTTGTATATTTATTTATATCAGAATACGGAGCGCTTGCTCGAAAACATCAAACAGCGCGGTCGAAGTTACGAGCAGGAAATCCCGGCAGAATACCTTGACAAGATCAATAAGGGTTATCTCGATTATATCAAGTCGCAAACCGACCTCAATGTATTAATCATCGATGTTTCCGAAAGGGATTTTGTGAAAAACCAGAAGGATTATGTTTATATCCTGGAAGAAATCCAGAAAAAAATAACGTAGCTACTGCGTCAATTGCTTGAATAAGTCCCAGACTACGATTCCGGCGCTCACGGAGATGTTAAGCGAATGCTTGGTCCCGAGTTGCGGAATTTCGATACAGCCGTCGCAAATCGCAATGGCATTCTGGCTTACGCCGAAGACTTCATTTCCAAAAACCAATGCATATTTTTTATCTTTTTCCACTTTAAATTCGGGAAGGAAAACTGCATTTTCCACCTGCTCGATAGCAAAAACGGCAATGTTGTCTTTTTGGAGTTTTTCGATCACTTCCAAAACATTATCGTAATGTTCCCAGGCTACAGTTTCGGTCGCTCCAAGGGCAGTTTTGTGGATTTCTTTATTCGGTGGTGTGGCTGTGATTCCGCACAAATAGATTTTTTCGATTAAAAATGCATCGGCAGTCCTGAAAACCGACCCGATATTGTGCAGGCTGCGGATGTCATCCAATACAATAATGATCGGCGTTTTCTCGGCTTGCTTAAAATCGCTTACCGATTTTCGGTCTAATTCACTATTTTCGAGCTTTCGCATGATTATGAAATGTTATTGCAAAAAAAAACTCCCTGAAATCAGGAAGCTTTTTAATCTTTTATAAGAAATATTATCCTTTTGGAGCGTCATCACCCAAAACGTTACCTTTAATGGTAAGCACTTTTGAAGCCTGACCTTCTGCATTAGAAGTAATCGTAACGGTTTTTGTAAAAGCACCAACTCTGTCAGTAGCATATTTTACACCGATAACTGCTTTTGCTCCCGGAGCGATAGGCTCTTTAGGGAAAGTTGGAACTGTACAACCGCAAGATCCTGTAGCGTTTGTAATGATCAACGGTTTGTTGCCATTGTTTGTGAAAGTGAATTCACGTTTTCCGTCAGCATTGTGAGGAACTGTTCCGTAATCGATAGTTTCGTTGTCGAAAACCATTCCGGCTCCTTCAACTTTAGGCGTACTCGCAGCAACTTCTTTTTTTGCAGGAGCTGCTGTTTTTGTTGTTTTCTTAGCTGTTTGTGCGTTAGCGGTAACACCAAAAACTGTTAATACAGCGATCAATAATATTTTTTTCATTGTTGTTTTAATTAAAATTAAAGGACAAATCTATATAAAAATTTTATACGGAAATGCAAATGTCTCTTAAAATTAAATTAATTTTTCGATTGCGGTTTATTCATTCTAAAATTTTTAAATTCGCTGAGATAAATTTTCCACCATTTTAATACAGAAAATACCTTGGCCGCCAAAGAAAAAGAAGTGAAAGAAACCCCGTTAATGAAGCAATACAACGAGATCAAGCGGAAATATCCGGATGCGTGCCTGTTGTTTCGCGTGGGCGATTTTTATGAGACTTTTGGTGAAGACGCCATCAGGGCTTCCAAAATACTGGGAATTGTACTGACCAAACGCGGCGCAGGTTCGGAAACGGAAACTGCGTTGGCCGGATTTCCACACCATTCCCTGAACACTTACCTTCCGAAATTGGTCAAGGCGGGCCTGCGGGTTGCCATCTGCGACCAGCTTGAAGACCCAAAGATGACCAAGACGATTGTTAAGCGCGGCGTAACTGAATTGGTTACTCCCGGCGTCTCGATGAACGATGAGGTTTTGAGCGCTAAGTCGAATAATTTCCTGGCGTCGGTTTATTTTGGAAAGAAGATGATCGGAATTTCCTTTCTCGATGTTTCCACGGGCGAATTCCTCACGGCGCAGGGCAATGATGAATATATTGACAAGCTGTTGCAGAATTTTAATCCGAGCGAAATCCTGATTCCGAAGAACAATAAGAATGAATTTAGGGAAATCTTCGGGGATGATTACCACAACTTTTATCTTGAAGATTGGGTTTATAAGGAAGATTATGCTGTTGAAACTTTGACCAAGCACTTTGAAACGGTTTCCTTAAAAGGATTCGGGATTGAGGATTTGACGGAAGGAATCATTGCCTCGGGTGCGATTTTGTATTATTTGTCTGAAACGCAGCACAATCGCGTGCAGCACATTACCGCCATCCAAAGGATCGCCGAAGACGCTTATGTTTGGATGGACCGATTCACCATCAGAAACCTGGAACTCTACCACAGCTACAATCCGAACGCGGTCACTTTATTGGATGTCATCGACAGGACGCTTTCGCCGATGGGCGGCCGTTTGCTCAAAAGATGGCTCGCCTTGCCGTTGAAAGACAGCAGAAAAATCAAAGACCGCCATGAAGTTGTGGCGTATCTGAAAGAGAATAAAGACGTACTCAAAAATATCCAGAACCAAATCAAGCAGATTTCCGATCTCGAGCGTTTGATTTCAAAAATCGCAACGGGAAAGGTGAGTCCGCGTGAAGTGGTTTACCTCAAGGAATCCTTAGATGCCATCATTCCGATAAAGGCGCTCGCGCTCGAAAGCAAGAATGACGCGGTGAAGACCATCGGCGACAGCCTGCACAGTTGTGATTTGCTGCGCGAAAAGATCAAAACGACGTTGAATCAGGACGCGCCGGTCGCCATTGCCAAAGGAAATGCGATTGCCAGAGGAATTAATGAAGAATTGGATGATTTGCGTGCCATTTCGACTTCGGGGAAAGAATATCTCGAAGGCATTGAAACGCGCGAATCGGCACGGACCGGAATCTCATCCTTAAAAATCTCATTCAATAATGTTTTCGGATATTATATAGAGGTACGAAATACGCATAAGGATAAAGTCCCGACGGAGTGGATCCGAAAGCAGACACTTGTGAATGCCGAACGTTACATTACCGAAGAGTTAAAAGAATACGAAACCAAAATCCTCGGCGCCGAAGAGAAGATCTATAAATTGGAGGTCGATTTGTTTGAGCAATTGGTTTCGTGGATTGCGACATATATCAAACCGGTGCAATTGAATGCCAACCTGGTGGCGCAACTTGACTGTCTGACTTCGTTTACGCAGCTCGCAATCGAAAACAAATACGTTTGCCCCGAACTGGACGAAACTTTCGAACTCGACATCAAAAATGGAAGGCATCCCGTGATTGAAAAACAATTGCCGGTTGGGATGCCATACATCGCAAATGATGTGTACCTCGATCGCGAAACCCAACAGATCATCATGATTACCGGACCAAATATGTCGGGTAAATCGGCCATCCTGAGACAAACGGCATTAATTGTCCTGTTGGCGCAGATGGGAAGTTTTGTCCCTGCCGATTCGGTAAGAATGGGCGTGGTGGATAAGATATTTACGAGGGTTGGCGCGTCGGACAATATTTCGATGGGCGAATCGACGTTTATGGTTGAGATGAACGAAACGGCTTCGATCCTCAATAATATTTCAGACCGGAGCTTGGTTTTGCTCGATGAAATCGGAAGGGGAACGAGTACTTATGACGGGATTTCCATTGCCTGGGCGATTGCCGAATATTTGCACGAACATCCATCGAAAGCCAAAACGTTGTTTGCAACGCATTACCACGAACTTAATGAGATGAGTGATATTTTGCCGCGGATACAGAATTACAATGTTTCGGTGAAAGAGCTCAAGGACACGGTGCTTTTTATCCGGAAACTCGTCAAAGGCGGAAGCGCGCACAGTTTCGGAATCCATGTGGCAAAAATGGCCGGAATGCCGCAAACGGTAATCGCAAAAGCGCAGAAATTGCTGAAAAAACTTGAGAAGGACCATTCTGGCGAAGCGTTAAACGGAATTAAATCTGAAAAGGCCGAAATGCAGATGAGTTTCTTTAATCTCGATGATCCGCTGCTTGAGGAAATCAAGGATGAAATTTTAAGTTTGGATATTAACACATTGACGCCGGTAGAAGCCCTGATGAAACTCAATGAAATCAAAAGGATGCTGACTAAAAAATAAAACTTTCTGAATAAAGATTACGTTATCAGAAGATTAAGTTTTACGGAATTTTTTTTTGAAGAAAACGTTTGCATTATTGAATTAATGTATTAAATTTGCCCTCGCAAACATGGTTCACCGACTCCACTAAAAAAATATTTAAGTGAGGTAATACCGACCAAGTATTGATGTTCTTATAAAAAATGCGAAAATAGCTCAGTTGGTAGAGCGCGACCTTGCCAAGGTCGAGGTCGCGGGTTCGAGCCCCGTTTTTCGCTCAATTCAAGTCACAGCAGCTCGGATGGTGAAATTGGTAGACACGCTGGACTTAAAATCCAGTGAACAGCAATGTTCGTGCGGGTTCAAGTCCCGCTCTGAGTACAAAGTAAAGCTTCAAACTATGTTTGGAGCTTTTTTTATTTAAATCCTTTTTACTTTAAACCAATATGGGTGCATTTGTCATCAGCAAGCGTTTTAACGGCGATTACAAATTTATTTTTGCTTCCAGAAAGGGAAAAGTGATTTTCACCAGTATTTCCTGCAAAACCAAATTGGTCTGCGAAGAGATGATTGAGGAAATTAAGGTCAACGTCACCGCCTTTGCCTTTACTAAAGTAAGGAATGCAGCCGGGAAATATTTTTTCAGGCTTTCCCGGGAAGGTTTGGTTTTGGCCAACAGCCGAAAATTTACCACCGAATTAAGATTGCAGAAAGGAATCGATGAAATTGTAAAATACGTCTCAAAATCGGAGACGCTCGACTTTTCGGAAAGCGAGTTTGTCTTTCCCGACGCAGAATCGGTTTTTTTAGACGAAGAATAAAAGCGAAAGCCTGTGAAACTTCCACAGGCTTTCGCTTTTAAAGGATATCCCAATAAAAAAAAGCCACGCATTGCGTGGCTTTAAAATTTTTAGAACGGGTTCTAATTATTTTTTTGCAGGTGCAGCAGCAGCATCTTTTGCAGTTGCAGCAGCGTCAGTAGCAGTTGCAGCAGCATCAGTAGCAGTTGCAGCAGCGTCAGTAGCTTCAGTTGCAGCAGAATCAGCAACTACAGCAGCTTCTTCAGCAGCAGGAGCAACTTCTTCAGTCATTGGAGCTTCTTCAGCAGGAGCTTCAGCTTGTTTACAAGATACTACAGTTAATGCAGCGATAAGAGCTAAACTTAAAAATACTTTTTTCATCTTACTTAATTATAAAAGGTTAATTATTAATTCGAGGCAAAGATATAAATTTTTTAATATTTAAAATTTTTTTTCAATTTTTTTTTCAAAAAATCTAATCTGTTGCAACGCGGTTTCGTTTATCAAGTACTATGCCAGAAATTAAAACCAATTAAAATATTTAAATATTTTTATTTCGGCCTTTTAATGGAATTGTTTTCGGGCGAAACGATTCATAATCAATGGATTATTTTTTCTTCGGATGTACCAATTTCAATTCGTCAATAAGGTTTTTCGCTCCCGCAAACTTATCTATGATGAATAATACATACCGGATGTCGACCATAACATTCCTGCAAATCGCCGGATCATAGTAAATATCACTCATCGTTCCTTCCCAAACACGGTCAAAATTAAGCCCGATCAGGTTGCCTTTTGCGTCAATTGCCGGACTTCCTGAATTGCCTCCGGTCGTGTGATTGGTTCCGATAAAGCAAACCGGCATTTTTCCTTTTTCTCCATACTGCCCGTAATCTTTCTTATTATACAGATCGATTAATTTTGCCGGAACATCAAATTCATAATCGCCCGGAATGTATTTTTCCAAAACGCCGTCCAAATAAGTTATCGGTGTATAGATGGTCGCGTCTTTCGGCTCGTAGCCTTTTACTTTCCCATAGGTTACACGGAGCGTACTGTTGGCATCGGGGAAAATCCTCGAATCCTTATTGAGTTCCAGCTGCGCTTTCATATAAGTGCGCTGCAAAGCCGTAATCCTTAAATTGATTTCGCCATATTTGGGTGCAATTTCCTTTGTGAATTTATCCGCCATTGCTTTTACCAACTGATAAGCTTTGTCTTTGTTGAGGTTTTCCAAAACGGTTTTCGTGTCGCCGTTCAGCAGTTCCTTCACGCCTTCATAACTTGTCATTTTTGACTGGCCGTAAATTTCCGAACTCAGGCTTTTCGCATCGATATTGGATAATTCTGCCGGTAAAAATTGTTTCGGATATTTTTTCGAATACAAACCAATCAGCTGCTCAAAGACCTTTTCGTCCACACTTTTGTTGAAATCTTTGTAGAAATCCCCAAGTCCGTCCGAAAGATTTTTCTTCCTGTCGGTAAATGCCTGTTCGCCCTTCGTGTTGTATAATTGCTCCAATTGGTACATTTTATAGGTAACGCTCAGCAATTCGGTATTCCGTAAAACCACTTCGATAAAATAATCCCGGGCCAGGGCATAAGGCGCAATCTCTTTGTAATTCGTATCAAAATCCGCAAGCAAATTGCCATAATCGGTCTGTCTTCCGGCTTTTATAACTTTCTGTTGGAAAACCTCTTCCTGTTTTTTCTTTATCGCAACGGCATTCGATTTTTTTAAACCCTGTGTTTCCCCAATCCATTTTTTCCAATAATTGGCAATTCCGGCGTATTTCGAGGCGTATTGGATTTTAATCGCATTGTCTTTTCGCATAAATCCGTCTTCTACTTTAAGCGCGGCGTCGCGCACTTCAATCTTTCCGGGATTTAGTTCATTCACGATTTGCGCAATCGCAACGGCCGGCAAATATTCGGTCGTCTTTCCGGGATAACCAAAAACGAGTGTAAAATCGTCTTCCTTCACGCCGTCCAATGAAATCGGAAGGAAAGACTTCGGAACA
>DATHGE010000211.1:0-11073 GCA_035317805.1 Flavobacterium sp.
CGGTATTGGATCACCTCATACTGTAACGCACCGACGGTCCCGATAACTTTCCTGTTGTTCATCTCCAATGTAAAAAGCTGTGCAACACCTTCGTCCATCAACTGATCGATTCCTTTGTCGAGCTGTTTGGCTTTCATCGGATCGGCATTATTGATGTAACGGAAATGCTCGGGCGAGAAACTCGGGATTCCCTTGAAACTCATAATTTCGCCTTCGGTCAATGTGTCGCCGATCTTGAAATTTCCGGTATCGTGCAATCCGACAATATCGCCCGGATAAGAGATATCGACGATTTCTTTTTTCTCGGCGAAGAACGCATTCGGGCTCGAGAATTTGAGGTTTTTATTCTGGCGTACATGCAGATAAGGCTTATTACGTTCGAAAGTTCCCGAAACGATTTTGACGAATGCCAGCCTGTCGCGGTGTTTCGGATCCATATTGGCGTGAATCTTAAATACAAATCCCGACATTTTCTCTTCTTCGGGTCTGACCAAACGGGTTTCCGATTCCTTCGGACGCGGCGATGGCGCAATCTCAACAAAACAGTCGAGCAATTCGCGCACCCCGAAATTATTTAAGGCCGAACCGAAAAAGACGGGCTGCAAAGTTCCGTCCAGATATTCATCGCGGTTAAATTTCGGATAGACTTCATCAATCAGCTCCAATTCTTCGCGTAGCCGGTCCGCAGGTTTCTGCCCGATTATTTTTTCGAGTTCCGGATTTTGCACATCCGAAAAGGCAATCGTTTCCTCTATATTTTTTCGGCTGTCTCCGCTGAACAGGTTGATATTTTGCTCCCAAAGGTTGTAAATGCCCTGGAAATCATAGCCCATTCCGATCGGGAAACTCAGCGGCGTGACATGCAAGCCTAATTTCTGTTCCACTTCATCCATCAAATCGAAAGCGTCTTTTCCTTCGCGGTCGAGCTTGTTGATGAAAACAATCATAGGAATGTTGCGCATCCGGCAAACGGCAACGAGTTTTTCGGTCTGTTCCTCGACTCCTTTTGCAACGTCGATTACAACAATAACACTGTCTACGGCGGTCAGGGTGCGGAAAGTGTCTTCGGCAAAATCCTTGTGGCCGGGTGTATCAAGGATGTTGATTTTCTTGTCCTTATAATTGAATGCCAAAACCGAAGTGGAAACCGAGATTCCCCTTTGGCGCTCAATTTCCATGAAATCGGAAGTCGCGCCTTTCTTGATCTTGTTGTTCTTTACGGCCCCGGCTTCCTGGATCGCACCCCCGAAAAGCAGTAATTTCTCGGTCAAAGTCGTCTTTCCGGCATCGGGATGCGAGATGATTCCGAACGTTCGGCGGCGTAATATTTCTTTTAAAAAACTCATAATTTCTGTAAATGGACTGCAAAAATACTATTTATTCAACAAATAAATCACGCTTTGCGGAAAACCCGTTTTTTTAAGGCTTCAGAACTGAAAATTGTCGTAATATTGGGCGCTTATAATTTTTTGTTAATAGTATTGGCTATACTTGTTTAATGAAGTCGAATTGTTATTTTTGTTGGCTGTAATTGAAACAAGTACAACCAAACCAAAACCTCTTTTTTTAAAATTTATTAATTAAACTGAAATTTAAAATAATGAAAATGAAACAATTGTTGTTCGGATTATTACTTTCCTTAAATTTAATGGGTTATGCACAAACTAAAAAGGAAGTTTTATTTACAATTGATAATAAACCATACTACACAGACGAATTCGCAAGGGTTTACAACAAGAATCTTGATTTGGTAAAAGACGAATCGCAGAAAGATCTAACCCAATACCTCGAACTTTTCATCGGTTACAAACTCAAAATCAACAAAGCAAACAAATTGGGTTTGCAGAATGGCGAGAGTTATAAAAATGAACTGAAGTCATACCGGACGCAGCTTTCCAAAAATTACGTGACCGATTCCAAAGTCACCAAAGAACTGGTTGAAGAAGGTTACCAGCGTTCACTGAAAGAAATCAAGGCGTCGCACATCCTGATTACGGTTGATGAAAATGCTTCTCCGGAAGATACTTTAAAAGCCTTAAACAAAATCAAGGAAATTCGCCAAAGGGCAGTTAGCGGAGAAGATTTCGGGAAACTGGCAGTTGAATTCTCACAAGATCCGTCGGCTAAGGAAAACAAAGGCGACCTCGGTTATTTCTCTTCTTTCCGAATGGTCTATGCTTTCGAATCGGCCGCATACAAAACCCCGAAAGGGAAAATCTCAAACCCGATCAGGACCCGTTTCGGGTACCACATCATTAAGGTAGACGATGTTCGCGACAACAGGGGCGAAGTGCTGGTTTCGCACATCATGATCCTGAATCCGAAGGACGATGCGGATAAAGACAAAGCAAAAACGACCATCAACGACATCTATAAAAAACTACAGCAGGGCGAAAGCTTTGAGGATCTTGCCAAGCAATTTTCTGAAGACAAATCTTCGTCTTCAAAAGGCGGCCAGCTCAATCGTTTCGGTTCGGGGCAACTTAGCTCTGAGGAATTTGAGAATGTGGCTTTCGGCCTGACCAAAGAGCATCCGGTTTCGGAGCCTTTCCAAAGTAAATTCGGATGGCATATCGTAAAGCTGATCGACAAATATCCGGTGAAGACTTTCGACGAAATGAAATCGGAATTGGAGAACAAAGTGGGTAAAGACGACCGTTCGCGCCTCATCACCAATTCGCTCAACGAAAAACTGAGAAAGGAATTCCCGATCAAAAGGAACGATAAATTGTATGCTTCGCTTTCCAAAGCCGTCACCAACGATTTCTATGAAAACAAATGGGATTTGCCTAAAGACACCAAGCCATTCGACGGGAAACTGTTCTCGATCAAAGACAAAACGGTTACAGGAACCGACTTCCTGAACTACGTCAAATTACAGCAAAAAGCCGGAAGCGGCATCAAACCCGTAAATAAACTGGTCGATAATTTATACCAGCAATTCATCGACGACCAATTGAACGCGTATTACACAGACAATCTTGAAAATGAGTTTCCTGAATTCGCAAATGTCATGGAAGAATACCGCGACGGATTGCTGCTTTTCGATTTGATGGAAAAAGAAATCTGGGATAAATCCAAAACAGATACGATCGGACTCAAGAATTTCTACGAAACGCGCAAGATGAATTATATGTGGAAAAACCGCGTGGATGTGATTATCGCGTCTTCCACAAACCAGGACGTGATCAAGAAAGCGCAGAAAATGCTCAAGCAAAACACTACGCCGGACAAAATCAAGGAAGCGCTCAACACGAAAGAAAAAGTTGCCATTATGACGAATGTCGGGGTTTTTGAAGAAGGCAATGACGCTTTGCCGAAGAACCTCAAATTCGAAACCGGCGTTTCAGAAATCACCAAAGACGGCGAATATTATTTTGTGACGAAAGTCAATAAGGTGATGCCGGCCGGTGTCAAAACCTTAGAAGAATGCAAAGGGAAATGCATCAATGATTACCAGCAATATCTCGAGCAGCGATGGGTTGACGATTTGAAAAAGGAATTCACGGTAAAAACCAATCCTGAAGTGTTTGAAAAGGTCAAAAAGGAACTCAAAAAATAATGAACAGGCTGCCTTATATAGGATTGTGCCTTTTATTTTTCTCCTGTAACTACTTCAAACCGGAAGCAAAGCCGCAGGCCATAGCAAGAGTAAACGACACCTATTTATATAGGGATGAGATAAAGGATTTGGTTCCGAAAGGGACTTCTAAGGAAGACAGCGTCATGATGGTGCGCAGTTTCATCGACCGATGGGCATCGCAGAAATTATTGATCAACGCTGCCGAAGTCAATCTGGGTGACGATATGAAAGCGGGGTTTGACAAATTGATCAAACAATATAAAATCGATTTGTATACCAGGGCTTATCTGGATGAAATCGTAAAGCGAACCGTAGATACGGTCATTTCAGAGGAAGCGCTCAAAAGCTATTACGATGAGAATAAGGAGAATTTCAGGACCAACGGGACTTTAGTCAGATTGCGCTACGTGAACCTGCTCAAGGACAACCCGAAATTCGAGACCATAAAAAGCAAGTTCTTCGATTATCGCAAATCGGACAGGAAATTTTGGGATACGTATGCGCTGCAGTTCAAAAGCTTCGCATTCAACGATACGGTTTGGGTCGATATGAACCAGGTTTACAGCAAACTGCCGTTTATCAACCCGGACAATCGCGACGAGTACATGCGGTCTGGAAAAAGCATCCAGCATGCCGATTCGCTCGATATGTATTTCGTAAAAATCACCAATGTGATCGATAAGAACCAGATTGGCCCGTTTGAATACCTGAAGCCGACGCTACGGGAAGTTTTATTAAATAAAAGAAAGTTAGAATTAATTAAGAAATTTGAAAAGGAAATCACTGATGATGCCATTAAAGACCAAAAGTATGAGATTTATAAATAAGAGAATGGTGCTTGCATTTTGCCTTTTCGCATTCGGGATAACCGGTGTCGTCAACGCGCAGGAAGTGATAAAAGATACCGTTGCGCCGCCGAAACCTGAGAAAATCGTGCGCAGCAACATGCGTCAGAAGATTGACGGTGTTATCGCTACTGTGGGCGATTATAATATTCTCGATTCGGATATCGATAAATCTTTCCTCGAAATCACAAGCCAGGGCGGCTCTGTTGCAGATATTACACGTTGCCAGATGCTCGGAAAATTACTCGAAGACAAATTATATGCGCACCAGGCCATCCAGGACAGTATTGTTGTTACTGACGATGATATCAAAGGCAGGATGGACGAGCAGATCAATTATATGGTCGAACAATTGGGCTCTATGGACAAAGTGGTCAAATATTTCAAGAAAGCCAATGAGGAAGATTTCAGGACCGATTTGCTCGAAATCATTAAACTGCAGCGACTGACTTCAGAAATGCAGAAAAAAATCGTCGACGCAGTAGAAATCACTCCGGAAGAAGTGCGCAATTTCTTCAAGAAAATTCCACAGAACGAACTCCCGGTTTTTGGAGCCGAAATGGAAGTCGCCCAAATCGTCATTATGCCTAAAGTAACCGATGCCGAAAAGCAAAAGGTCATCGACCGTCTCAAGGAATTCAAGAAGGAAGTCCAGGAAGGTTCCAGTTTTGCCACCAAAGCGGTCTTGTATTCACAGGATCCGGGCTCGAGCGCCAATGGCGGTTTCTACAAGATGAACCGCAAAACACCATTCGTAAAGGAATTTAAGGATGTTGCGTTCAGCCTTGGCGAAGGGGAAATTTCAGAGCCATTTGAAACACCTTTCGGTTTCCATATCATTTACGTGGAAAAAATCCGCGGACAGGAAGTGGATCTGAGACACATTCTCCTGACGCCGACAGTTTCCGAGCAATCACTTAAAGACGCCAAAGAAAAAGCCGAACTGATCAAGAAAAAAATAGAAAACAAGGAAATCACTTTCGCAGATGCGGCCAGGACCGAATCGGATGAAAAAGAAACCAAGGCCAATGGCGGCGTACTCGTAAATCCGAAAACACAGGATACACATTTCGAGCTTACCAAAATGGATCCGTCATTATACGCGCAGGTTTCCAATTTAAAAGAAGGCGAGGTATCGGTGCCTTTGATCGATGTAGAGAGCTCGGGCAAGAAAAAATACAAACTCGTGACCGTTACCAACAGGATCAATGAGCATACTGCCGATTATGCCAGGGATTATATCAAAATCAAAGACCTTGCGCTGAAAGAAAAACAACTCAACGCCATCGCCAAATGGTCTGAGGAAAAAATCAAGGAAACATACATTAAAATCAATGGCGAATACAGGGATTGTGCATTCACAAACAACTGGCTCAAGAAATAGTTTACAATTTACGAGATTGGATTTACGATTTTTGAAAACGTAAATCCAACCTCATAAATCCAACTTCAAATATCGTAAATCAAATGTCCGACGTAACCGCAATACAAAATCTGGTTCAGAAGCGAACCGAACTCAAGCAGGAAATCGCCAAGATAATCGTTGGCCAGGACGAAGTCGTCGACCAGATCCTGCTGAGTATTTTCTCAGGCGGGCACGCACTTCTGGTTGGTGTTCCGGGTTTGGCGAAGACCTTAATGGTCAATACGATTGCACAGGCTTTAGGATTGGATTTCAAACGCATCCAGTTTACACCCGATTTAATGCCTTCGGATATTTTGGGAAGTGAAATCCTAGATGAGAACCGGACGTTCAAATTTATCAAAGGGCCGATATTCTCCAACATTATCCTTGCCGACGAGATCAACCGTACGCCGCCTAAAACCCAAGCCGCTTTGCTTGAAGCGATGCAGGAACGCGCGGTGACGATTGCCGGGCACAACTACAAACTCGACTTACCCTATTTCGTATTGGCGACGCAAAACCCGATCGAACAGGAAGGAACCTATCCGTTGCCGGAAGCGCAACTGGACCGTTTCATGTTCTCCATAAAATTAGATTATCCGTCTTTCGCGGAAGAAGTGCAGGTCGTAAAAAGTACAACTTCTGATTATAAACCAACGGTCAATCCATTATTCACCGCGCAGGAAATTATCGATTTCCAACACCTGATCCGTCGGGTTCCGGTTGCCGATAATGTGATTGAATATGCGGTAACTTTGGTCAGCAAGACGCGTCCGGACAATCCGTTATCGAACGATTTTATCAAAAACTATATCGATTGGGGCGCAGGGCCGAGGGCTTCGCAGAACCTGATCCTGGCCGCCAAAGCAAACGCCGCCTTTAACGGAAAGTATTCCCCGGATATTGAAGATGTAAAAGCCGTGGCAACCGGAATCCTGAGACATCGTGTCGTAAAGAATTACAAAGCCGACGCCGAAGGAATCACCATAGAAAAGATCATCGCTTCGTTATACTAAAGAAGTAATCATAAAAATAAAATCCCGACAGATTCATTCTATCGGGATTTTTTTCTTTGTGATCTTTGCGACAAAACTTTGCTGCCTTTGTGGTTAATTCTTCACTCCATTTAGAATGCCATCCAGTTCCTTATCGTAGAAAAACAGGAACATACTGCCCATCATATCCTGTTCCACCGCGGTGGTATTATTGACTTCAAGAACCAATTCATAATGGTGGCTTTTATACAGCCAGACGCCTTCTTCAGAACTGAAAGGCTCTATTTTAGTCAGCCCGATGCTTCCGATATGGTTCGTGATTTTACTCCTGAAAACTGCTTTGTTCGCCGTCTTATCAAATAAAGTGAGCGAAGTCGCAAACGGATGTACGTGTATCGCAGCCGCATGCAATCGTAAGCTGTCGGTGATCTGCAGCTGTTCGTCAATCAAGCTTCTGTAGACTTTTTTTCCGCCCGGAATCACCCAATGTCCCGATAATTTATTGCCATGGCCATCGTCATAACTGTGGTTTTTGGTTTCGACGGGAATGCATTGGTTGGCGCCAGGGTCAAGCGGTTCCTTATACGGATCGTTCTTGTCATACGGCAGCATGATAAAAACCGTTCGGCTCATTAGCGGCTTGGTTGTTTTATTTTCCTTCAGGTATTCAATCGTCACTTCGTGTTTGATGAGGTAATTTGCGTCGGGCAGGTTGTGGTTGAGCGACTGCGTGGTGACGAAAAGCCAGTCGTTGCCTTTCATCGGAACGCCGTAGCCTTTCGGGAAGCTGAAATTCTCGAGTCCATGGGAAAGTGAAGTCATGCGTGGATATTGTTTCCCAATTCTATTAGTCAGGTGGAAATTCGTAAAATAATTCACATCGTTGAAGTCGACGTTCGTATGACAGATAAAATCATTGGAAATCGGTTTTCGCGTCTTCGAATCCAAAGCCTTCACATGAAAACCCGTAATCCACAGCAAAGTAGAATCCTGCGAAAGCTGCACATAATTGGACGCTTTCGGGCCTTCCATCGATTTGTAAATCCCATCAATCAGGAACGCTGGCGAAATCATCTTGTATTCCTGTTTCTCATTGTCTACAATCCATTGGTTGTCGACCAGACCGGTTTTCAGGAGAAACGTCGTCTTGATAATCGCCTTGTGCCGGTTCGGAAGCAGGTTATACCAGATCACGCCGCCAATAATAACGAGCAGAATAAATGCTGCTGAAAATTTATATATCTTTGATTTCCTCATAACCCTGCAAAAATACACATTTTGATGATTGACAATCAGTTGAAGGAAAAGAATAAAATTTTCGGGCTCGATCTGATGCGCGTGATGGCTATTCTGCTGGTGTTGTCGGCGCATACTTTGTGGATTTACCACAACTACAGTAATTTGCTGACGAAAGCGGTTAATTTTTCAGGATTTATTGGTGTGGAGCTTTTTTTTGTACTGAGCGGTTTCCTGATTGGAAAATCTTTATTCCGGCTGTTCATCAATCCGGATTACAATTACCATTCGGCTTCGATTTTCCTTAGAAGACGCTGGTTCCGGATTATGCCGAATTATTTATTTGTGCTGATCCTCAACATTACCGTTTTCAGTTTTCTGGGCTACCAAATCCGGCAGCCTTGGAAATATTTTGTTTTCCTGCAGAATTTTGCCCATCCGATGCTGCCGTTTTTTCCGGAATCGTGGAGCATGTCGATAAAGGAAATTCCGTATTTCATTTTGCCGTTTGTATTTCTGGCCTTGGCGAAATTCGGAAAATCGGCCAACAGGAATCGGCTGTTTCTTTTCACTATATTAACTTTCATTGCTTTCATTGTCATTGCGAAATTTGAATACCATTTGCACATTAATTACCACACGTTGCCGCAATGGAATGTTTCGCTGCGGTCGGTGGCACTTTACCGGATGGATTCGGTGTTGATTGGGATTCTGGCGAGTTGGATTCAGTACAATTACCTGGAGTTTTGGATAAAAAGCGCAAAGGTCGCTGCGGTTTTCGGTTTGATGATCCTGGCGATGCTGGCCATTTTAGTCGGATTTGTAAAACTGACGATTCAGGATTATCCTTTTTTCTGGAACATTTTATTCCTGCCGTCGATCTCAATCGCTGCGGCTTTATTGCTGCCGGCGTTTTCGGAATGGAAATCAGGCCCTGATAAATTCCGCAACCCGATACAGTTTTTAGGCGCCATTTCCTACTCGGTTTACCTGCTTCATTACAGTTTCATTTTATACCTGATGAAATATTTTATCGATACCGATACCTTTAATTTGTGGCAACTGCATGTTTTTACATTGGCTTATCTGCTGATCACATTTGTGCTGAGCTATTGCCTGTATACCTTTTTCGAAAAACCGCTCATGAAAATAAGAGAGCAAAAAATATAATTATGGAACAACACAACAGGATTTTCGGATTGGATCTTTTCCGCGCGGCAGCGATTTTTATGGTCGTCATTGCCAATTCCCTTTACCTTTTTCAAATGCAGATTACAAGTATCGGCCAATTCGCAGCCATCACGGGCTTTCTCGGGCTCGAGATGTTTTTCGTACTCAGTGGCTATATGTTGGGGAAATATTTTTATCCGGTTTTTATGGAACCTGGTTTCGGATGGAAAAATGCTGGCGGGTTCCTGAAGAGAAAGCTGTTGCCGATTTTTATCCTGTATCTGTTAGTGGTCATTATGAATTACATCATCGCCTGGTTTGCCGATTATCCGGTAAATGACGGTTGGAAATATTTTCTGCTGATCCAGAACTTCTCCAAACCAATCCCGATGTTTTTTCCCGAATCCTGGGGTTTGCCGGTAATCATTTTTGGGGTATTGATGTTTGTTTTATTGCTGTCCGGACTGTCGAAAATCATCAGCCAGAAACAGAAGCAAGCGGTTTTTCCAATTGCAACTATCGGATTGATACTCGTTTTTATCTGGACCAAATGGCTCTACAACGACACGACTGCAAATACCAATGTGAACCAATGGGAAGTCTCGCTGCGAACCGTTGCGATTTATCGTTTCGACTCGGTTTTTATCGGCGTGCTGATCAGTTGGCTGTTTCACCCCGACGGCACTTTCTGCAAAAAAGCAAAATGGGTGCTGGCGCTTGTGGGCTGCGGCATTGTCGGATTCTTTATCGTTGGAGTGGGTTATTTGCAATTGCTCATCGAAACACATAAAGTATTCTGGAATATCTTTTACCTGCCGCTCGCTTCAATCGGGCTTGGCTGTTTCCTGCCGCTGTTATCGCAATGGGAATCGGCTGCCGTATTTTTGCAAAAGCCAATCCGCTTTTTGAGCCGAATTTCATACAGCGTTTTTCTTTTGCATTTCAGTGTGTTATTGCTAACGGAAGAATTCCTGTTTAACTTAAATAGTTCCGGCACAAAACTGGTTGTCCTGAGCCTTATTTATGTTTTGTTTGCCTTTCTCAGCGGAACAATTTTGTATTATCTGGCCGAAAAGCCAATGCGCAAAAGGTTCGGGCAGTTAATTTAGAAAGTTTCTATTCAAAAAATCAGTTCTTGGATATTTTGCAGAATTCCGAATTTGGCAAAAAAAGAACCTTAAATTAACAATTAGACAAAATTTTAATTCAATCTAAAAATTTATTTAAGAATAATCACTTAAAATGATGATTTGGAAATAATAATCCTCTGAATCGTTACTTTTATTAAAAATACTTTAATTTAAAGCGGAATTCCGTAAATTTGCAGTACAAAAACAAAAAAACAAACCTATTCATTATGGCTTTTGACATTGAAATGATTAAAAAAGTGTATGCCAATATGACCACACGAGTTGATGCAGCCCGTGAAATTGTTGGCCGTCCGCTTACACTAACTGAAAAGATTTTATACAACCACCTTTGGGAAGGAGCGCCTTCCAAAGCGTTCACTAGAGGAAAAGATTATGTCGATTTTGCCCCGGACCGCGTTGCCTGCCAGGATGCCACTGCACAAATGGCGCTTCTACAGTTCATGCACGCCGGAAAACCGAAAGTAGCCGTACCGACAACCGTCCACTGCGATCACCTGATTCAGGCGAAAGTGGATGCGGCGATTGATTTGGCACGTGCCAAGACGCAAAGCAGCGAGGTTTTCGATTTCCTTTCTTCGGTTTCGAATAAATACGGAATCGGTTTCTGGAAACCGGGCGCCGGAATTATCCACCAGGTAGTCCTTGAAAATTACGCCTTCCCGGGCGGAATGATGATCGGTACCGATTC
>DATHGE010000212.1:0-3442 GCA_035317805.1 Flavobacterium sp.
CGATATTCGGCCTTTCTTCTATAATGAGTTTGATGTTTGACATGGCTGTGTTTTTGGGTTTTAAAATTACGAAGAAATACAAAACAAATCGGGTGCAGCTATTTTAAAAATAACCGCACCCGAAAAAGAATTAAAAACTAAAATTAGAACTGGAAGTAAATGAACGCGCTGCCGCTTTCCTGCGCCCAGATCAGCATCAGGATTAGTGCCGACCAGACGAGCCCTAGCGACCACCATTTCATTCTATAGGCGACTTCAATTACCTTCGTATTGCGTAAAAACCAATGGAAAATCAGGATGGCCGGAATTATGACTGCGACTTTAACAATCGCCATCGTGGTCAGCAAAACCTTTCCGTCAGATGCCATTCCGGACATCGATTCGAAAATCTGCCAGGCTTTCCCGAACGAATCCGAACGGAAAAAGACCCAGGTGATGTTAACCAGCATAAAAGTGAAGAAAGCATACAGGAATCCGAGCCATTGCTTGTTTTGTTTCTCAAGGATTCCTTTGGCCGCGCGTCTGTCCTTAAAGAATTTTTCTGTCCACAGGTACAATCCGTGCAATCCGCCCCAGGCAACGAAAGTCCAGTTGGCACCATGCCATAATCCGCCCAAAAGCATCGTGGCCATCAAAGCGAAGTACATGCGCATTTTGCCTTTTCGGTTCCCGCCAAGCGGAATATAGAGGTAATCGCGCAACCAGCTCGACAGCGTAATGTGCCAGCGCCTCCAGAAATCTGAAAATCCAATTGCAGCATAAGGATAGTTGAAATTCTGCGGAAGCACAAACCCAAGGCACAAAGCGACCCCGATGGCACAGGTGGAATATCCGGCAAAATCCAGGAATATCTGCCCCGAAAAAGCGAAAACACCGGTCCAGGCGTCGAGCGCCGACAATGCCATAGGCGAATTGAAAACCGAGTTGGCGGTTTCGGCGAGCAAAGCATCGGCAAGCACGACTTTCATAAACAAACCGAGCGAAAGCAACAGCAACCCGTCCATGAACTGTTGTTTTGTGGCGTTCTTGGGATGTTCGAATTGTGGCACCAACTGCGGCGGACGAACGATTGGTCCGGCCACGAGATGCGGGAAAAAAGTAACGAACAAAGAGAAGTCAAGCAATGATTTTACAGGTTCGCTTTTTCTCTTATACATATCGATAGTGTAACAAAGCGTCGTGAAAGTATAGAATGAAATTCCGGCCGGCAGGATAATGCTCGGTGCGGCCGGATGGTAATTGAATCCGATCATATTGGTGAGCGCCACGAAATTATCGAGCAGGAATGTTCCGTATTTGAAGAAGCACAGCATGCCCAGGTTTCCGATAAGGCTCAGCACCAGCAGCAGTTTCTTCTTGTGCGGATTCTCTTCGGTGAAAAGTGCGCGGCCAACAAAGAAATCGACGACGGTGGACAGCCAAAGCAATAAGATAAACGGTGGATTCCACGCGGCATAAAAGAGGTAACTGCCTATGAGAAGACTTGTTTTCCGGGCCTTCCACGAAATTGGAAGGTTATATACCAACAGCATGATGGCAAAAAAGGCGATGAATGTATAGGAATTGAATACCATGATTTTATAGTTTAGTTAGCAGTTTTTCAGACTGGACTTCCCAGCCTTTGTGTGTTGATAGAATTTTGACGAATGCGGCTGTATACAAGCGGGCATCGGTACGGTTGAGATGCGAAAATTCAGGGCAGATGAAATTAGCCGTCTGCGGATAATCCTCAAAATGGATTCCGTCGCAACCGGTGACCGCCAAAATCTGGTTCCAGTATTTCTCTCTTGGGAAACCCATTTTCTCGCCTTGACGGAATGGTCCGCTTGAAGGCGTGCGCACAAATAAAACCTGTCCGCCGCGGCTTTTGATTTTATCGGTATCGGCTTTCACAAGCAGTAAAACGTCGTGGATTTGCTTGTCGGTCATCGGCGGCGGTTTCGGGCCGCCCATTAAAAAGCCCCAGATTCCCCTTACGGCATTCACACGCGCCGGATCTTTTACAAAATCTTCGGTCATGTAATTTTGGCGGTCGAATTCGGTGCGCTCAAATCCAAAAGGGAACGAAGGCATCTGGAAAACACCTGGCCTGTTGGTTAGCGGCAAGGCATCCAATTGTGCATTCATTGAAAAATTATCCTTGTCAAGGAAAACAAGCCGCGATTCCATCACCTTATTGATTTCGAAGCTGGCACGCTGCGCCGGTGTCCGGTCATGGTAATATTTGATTCCTTTTGAAGGCGTTTCGCTGTAACGTGGAGCATCTGAAAAGAATAGCGGCTCGGTGATGTCAATAATTAATTTTCCTTTAAATGCAGGGTCATTTGCGAGGTCGGTCAGCATGACCTTAGGGCTGCTTCCAACCATGGCGAGCTGTACTGCTTCGAGTCCGGTTTGGTTTTTCCATGTCGGAATATCCAGATCGTATTTGATTCGCGACGATCCGATAAAAACAACCTTCTTATCGGATGGTTCATAAACTTTCGCCCTTTTGTCGGCCCACAATGCAGGGCCATCGTCATAGGCGATCGTTGCCCCTTTATTTCTGAGATACATTTCGTAACCTGCCACCACTGCGGTTACGACAACCAGCATGAGAACAGCCGATTTTGAGATTGATTGGTTGATCATTTTTGATGTGTTTTTGATTATTAATTGCGATTGAAATTCCTGTCTGCCAAAGGGTTAAATATAAATAATATTTGCTCCGGCATTCTATTTTTAAAATATAACGACTTGAATTTGTGGTATTTGTAAATAAAATAATACAGTTTTACGCTTTGATGATTTTTTGGGAATGGATGATAAATCCGTCGTCATGTGAAACCGTCAGCATATAAATTCCGGCTTTGAGATTGTGCAGGTTCGAGCGTTGTAGAATCGCTTCCCTTTTCATTATTGAAACGACCAGGTCTCCCAACATGTCATAGATATCGCAAATTAAGTGTTGGAAACTATCACAATTAATACTTAAATCCTTGCAGGCATCGAGTTTTGAATCCACATTTTTTAATTACTTTTGTACGACTTTTTTAAAAATGTAATTCCAACCTCATGGAAAAAAAAATTTTCTCTTTTTTATTCTCTACACGTTTAATGGCCGTTTTGTTTCTCACATTTGCAATAGCAATGGCTGCGGGGACTTTTATCGAAAGTGCCTACAATACCGATACCGCAAGGATCTGGATCTACAACACCAAATGGTTCGAGGCCATTATGCTGTTTTTTATGATCAATTTCTTCGGAAACATTAAACGCTACCAGTTGTACAAAAAGGAGAAATGGGCGACGCTGATGCTGCACCTTGCCTTTATTTTCATCATCGCTGGCGCTTTCATCACGCGTTACATCAGTTATGAGGGCATGATGCCGATCCGCGAAGGGGAAGCTTCCAACCAGGTTTATTCCGACAAGACTTACCTGACCGTTTTTGTAGACGGCG
>DATHGE010000213.1:0-7947 GCA_035317805.1 Flavobacterium sp.
GAACTTTCTCCTTTAATCGTTACCCATTGCTCGATGCCGTTGATCAGGACAAATTTTTCTTCAAGGATCTGTTTTGGTCTGGAATTTTCGGAAGCTGTTTTATTTTCCATGGCCTGTAACGGTGAGGAAGCTACAAGTGCAAACAGCATAAAGGCAAGCAGATTGAAATGGTTAGGGCGACTTTTCATAGATGGATTTGGTTTTTTTGCAGGACGAAGATAGGGAATAGAATAGCTTCAATCGCAATAAAGTTTCAGCCAACATTATAGTGTCCGCCCCTGTTGCAGGAAGTCTCCTCTGCCGCATTCTAAACTTGTAATGCAATTCTACAATCGCGTAACTTTTAAAACCAGATTAGTCCTAAATTTATATTTAATATAAAAAAGCATCAGATGAAAAATATCTATATCATATCATTCGTCATTTTTATAAACTTGGCGGGTTATTCCCAGCACGATCATCACATGCAGAAAAAGGATTATGTAAATCCGGCTACTTCAAAAGATTCAATGGAACACAAGATGGAGGACGGAACCATGGATCATGATATGTCAAATATGTCCCATGCTTTTTCCCTGAACCTGCCGATGAGCAGAAATGGATCAGGCACGGCCTGGTTACCTGATGCATCGCCAATGTATGGAAACATGTTCCATGCCTCGAACTGGATGTTTATGTTGCATGGAAATTTTTTTATCAGATATAACAATCAGGATTTTGCTGACAAAGGGATTCGCGGAAACGATGAATTTGATGCTCCCAACTGGCTTATGTTTATGGGGCAAAGAAAAGTTGGCAATAAAGGATTGTTCCATTTCAATACAATGTTTTCTTTAGATGCTTTGACAGGAGGAAATGACGGCTATCCATTGTTGTTCCAAAGCGGTGAGGCCTATCGCGGCAAGCCTTTGGTAGACAGGCAGCATCCACACGACTTGTTTTCTGAGTTGTCGGTAAGTTATTCTTATGCCATTTCCAGGGATATTGATGCATTTCTATATCTGGGTTATCCCGGAGAGCCTGCCCTGGGTCCAACGGCATTTATGCACCGTCCTTCCGCCTTATACAATCCGGACGCACCGCTTTCTCACCATTGGATTGATGCAACACACATTACTTTTGGTGTTGCTACATTTGGATTCAGATACCATAGTTTCAAGATTGAGGCTTCCTCTTTTACGGGACGCGAACCAAATGAGGAACGTTATGATTTTGACAAGCCCAAATTTGACAGTTGGAGTAGCAGATTATCATTTAACCCTTCAAATAATTGGGCATTACAGGTTTCTCATGGCTATCTGAACAGCCCCGAAGAATTACATCCGGATGAGAATATTAACAGGACAACGGCTTCTGTAAATTATAGTTTGCCTTTATCAACAGACGGCTCGTTTGATGGCGTTGTTCTTTGGGGATTGAATAAAGCCAAAGGGAATGAAGCTGAGAACGCTTTTCTGATTGAAGGTTCGTGGCAAAAGAAAAAACTCGCATTGCACAGCAGATATGAATATGTGCAAAAATCAGTTCATGAATTAAATTTGGATGAGGCGATATATGGACAGGAGGTACTTTTTCCGGTAAATGCTTTTACGCTCGGAATCAATTATGATTTGCTGAAGATTATGAAGTTAAGATTACAAGCCGGAAGCCAAATCACATTTTATAAATCGTCACAAAGGCTCGAAACCCTGTACGGAGAAAACCCTATGGCATTCGAAATCTATTTGAGGCTTTTTCCGGACTTAATGAAAATGTAGGTTGAAGCCGGGCCATGATTAGGGGCTCGTTGTTTTATGCTATCGTAATAATTGCTCAAAGAAAGCACCAATATTATTTTCCCTGTCTACAAAATGCAACTCCAACATCCAATGTCTTTTGTTACCGTGTTTGTCCAATTGAAGTATATCGGTGTGATTTTCAGGATGTACATCCAGGCATAAATCGTTAGGATCGTCGGGTTGTTCATGGGGATAGCGGCCAACTATATGACCGGCAATAGCATTTCCAAATTCATAGCCGTAACTTTTTGCAAGTCCGGTTACATAGTTAAAATATGCAGCACCGGTTAATTGGTCTTGTTTAAAATACCAGGCATTTGCTTCATGCCAGGCCGCTTCTACATCTTTTTTGATTTTTAGTTTCAGTGGATCACTGCCCAAAACATAGGTTCTGCCAAGATCTGCTTCCCAGCCTTCAAAAACGGGGTGAAAATCGAAAAAGACGATATCATCTTCCTGGATAGTCAGGTCTTTGGGGTCAGACATATAAGGCTCTAAAGTATTGATTCCGGCTCGCACAATTTTTTTACCCCAATGTTTTTCTACCCCAAATTCATCTTTGGCAATCTGCAATATTTCATCGCAAAGACTTTTTTCGGTTTTACCGGGAATAATTAAACCCCTGTCTTCAATCGTTTTAAATAAATTCTTTGCTTTTTGTTCGGACAAAAAAAGTTCTTGTTTTGCGTCGTTCATTAATTCTTTTTTTTTTCAATTTTCTTCATGAAAATTTCTTTTGGGTTCCGGGCCAGATGTCGGTTTGCGGCGTGGGACGACATTCTTTCTGCTAAGATAGAAGTTTTCCGGAAGAAAAATGTACAGGCGATTATGTATTACAGTGAATTGCGTCCAGCCCCTGTTGAGCGGCTGCCTATGATAAAAGTATTGTATTAGCTTTCATTATTGAATTCAGATTCATCGTCATTTTTAGAATCGGAAGATTCGTTATTAAAAGTTTCGGACATGTCTTTTTTATCTTTTTGATTTTGAACAATTAAAAATATAATCAAAACGATAGCCAGAATGACAACACTGATAACGATCCAGTTTATTTGCATTTCTTTAAATTTTAATAAAGATATAATAAACCATTTACTTTTAGGATACAAAGGTGATTACCAAATCGTTATTTAGGCGATAGGTAATTAAGTTGTCGCTAACCCACAAATATATATAATGCCGCTATAACAGTCTTTGTATCTCAATCCGCTTTATCCAGAACATATTTACTGGCAATATAAGATGTTACGGGCAGCAAAGGCTTACCGGTAATCGGGTGCATTCCCGGTTTATTAAAAAATTCACATTGATTATTCTGCTTGCTATACCATACGATAGGCTGGCCATCTTTAAAGAACGTAGTCGTATCGCTGACTTCAATTTTCCTGAAATCCAATAAATCTTCATCATAAGTGTAAATCGGATCCGTTAGGGGAAAGCCTTGTTCCTTTCCTTCGCAGGTTACCACTTCATAATGATCCGTATTCCATTGCAGGCACTGTTTTGCAGGGAAAAACTCTTTTTTTGCGATATATCCGATAAAGCAAAGTGCCAAAACAAAGGTTGTATATAACAGGAATTTTGATTTTCGAGGTTTATCAATGTCTGTTAATAAAGAAGCAATTTCCGGCTTCGGGCTATCTTTTCCCGGCTCAGCAGTTGTTTCGGTTTTTTTCCCGCCTCCTTTAATTTCCTCTTTTGCAGTCTTGCTTTCCTTTTCAAGACTTTGCCTGAATTTCCTGAAAGGTCTTAATTCAAAACCAACAAGCAGGGCAATAATTTCCATGACAAGTGGAGTAGAGTCGCCTGTTTTCCCTTTTAAAAAATTACTGGTCGGCAATAATTTATCCCGGTCAAATTTTGTCACTTGCTTAATATCGTCTTCTCCTTCCTTGATGTCAAAAAATCTTTTAATTGTAATGAGATCATCATGGCTTGCTCCATCTTCCAGATGATGTACAATTAATTTTTTCAGATTTCCGGGTGTAGGGTTTGACAGCATACGCGAAACGTCCTCATTTTTAATCCGCTCATATTTGGCTTTAATAAGGTGTTTATATTCTTCTTCGGGAGCATTTGTCGTCATAAAAAATAATGAATTAAATAGAATTTACCAGAATTTGACAGAATCCTTCGGAATTACCGGAATTACCGGAATTTCCCTGCAATCACAAGGCTTTAACGCCATTACTTTGCCCCAGAATCAGTTGCAGTCCTGACCTGCAATCAGGGCAAATGTACAAAACTGATCCTAAACCGGTGCAAAGGGACAGAAGGGAAAATTCTTTCGGGAAGTACAGATAATCACTTCTGCTCCGGCGCACTACACTTCCCACAACGCATACGGAGTACTCCCTGGTTTTTTAATGCGCAGGCTTTTCACAAAGATTCGGGCAAACCGCCCGGACAGGCCTGCCTTTGTCAAATTTTTAAAAGTAAATTCACATGAAAACATTAATAGCTTTATCGTTATTCGCACTCTCATGCACGCTATTCTCGTGTACAGCAGATGCCGTTCCTTCCGCAAATACAAACGCCCACGCCGAAGACATTGGCGGACAAAACGGCCAGATTCCGGTACCACCGCCACCGCCAACCAAGCCGTAGTGCTTTGGCCTGAAAACCGCTAATCTGATTTATTTTACTAATTTCGGGGAATGAAACTCAAAAGGTTACATTTCCCGATATTTTTTTTGGCAGCAATCCTAATGCTTCCCCTTTCGTGTACAACCGATAAGAACACCGACAAGGAAACAACCCGCCGTAAAACGTATGACCGCTATATCGCCAATGCCCAAAAGCACCTTGCCGCAAAGGTTTATGACAGCGCCTTTTATTACTTCAATAAGGCCAAATCAACCTGCACCTCTGCCGACGAACCGGTAAGGAGCGTCTATTCGTTATTGGGGATGGCCGGTATCCAGCAAATGCAGGGCGACTTTGCCGGAAGTGAAACCAGCGCCGTTGAGGCATTGCCCTTTCTTACGGCAAAACTTGACCCCGTTTACAGGGTTTCGGTCTACAACCAACTTGGGATTGTCTACGAGCAGCAATCAGATTTTGACAATGCGGTAAAATATTACACATTGGCTTTGCGCTATACCAAAGACACCCTGGAACGCGCCATATTGAAGAATAACCTTGCCGTGGTTGCGATTGACCGGCAGGACTATAAAAAAGCCATCGGTATATTGGGTCCGCTCGCAGCAAATGCCGAGGTGATTGCACATCCGGAAACCCGTGCCCGCATCCTCGATAATATGGGACTTGCGCTTTATAAGGCAAACAATCCGAAAGGCATCGATCAAATTGCTTTAGCGCAGAAAATACGCCTGCAGATCAAAGACGATTTTGGGCTAACGGCCAGCTACTACCATCTTTCAGAGTATTATCACAATACAGATCCAATACTGGCGAGGCATTATGCACTCGAATCACTCCGCACAGCAACCCGGATCAACAGTGCCGACGATAAGCTCGAAGCACTTGAAACCGCAATAAAAAATACAAAAGGAGCGGAGGCCAGCAAATTCTCATTGCAGTATATTTCCCTCAATGACAGCCTCAACACCGTCCGGCAAGCGGCAAAAAACCAATTTGCCAAAATCAGGTATGATGCTAAAAAGACAAAAGAGGAGAATTTAAGGCTCAGGATAGCAAGGGAGCGGGCAGAAAACACAAACAAAATCTATAAAATCGTCGGATTATTTTTATTGCTGTTTCTAATTCTGGGGTATTTCCTCATGCGGTCCAGGCACAATAGGGAAAAGCTGGAAAAAGTTCACAAGACTGAAAAAATGTTTTCCAAAAAAATCCATGACGAACTCGCTAACGACCTTTATAATATTATGGCTTTCACCGACAGCAGGGAAATTTCCGAAGCCAATAAGGCAATTCTGCTGCAAAACCTGAACAATGTCTATCTGTCCACGCGCGATATATCGCATCAGGCAAGTGAAGTGGAAACAGGTCCCGATTTCATTTACTACCTCAAGAATATGATGTCGGTATATGACAGCAAAAATACCAATGTAATCTTTAGCGGACTGGACGAACTGCCATGGGATAAATTAAGCAAGAATAAGAAATGGGCAGTTTACAGGGTGATACAGGAACTGCTTGTCAATATGAAGAAACACAGCGGGGCATCTGTCGTCCTGCTTGTCTTTGAACTTCACGAAAAAAAGGTCAATATCCGCTATTCGGACAATGGGAAAGGGATCATTGAAGAAAGAATTTTTAAAAATGGACTCCAAAATGTGGAAAACCACATCGGCGATATAATGGGAGTGGTTAATTTTGACCATGCATCCGAGAGCGGATTCAAACTAAATATTTCTTTTCCCATTTAAAAGTAAGCATTATGTTTAAAAAAGTGATTGTTGCTGAAGACCTGGATCCTATATTTTTATTGGTCGACCAGATATTGGAAGGTCTTTCTGTGAAGGAAGTCTGTACGAAGGCTTATTGTGATGACGCCTTGCTCGAAATTAAAAAAGCAAAGGCTGAAAATAATCCTTTTGAATTGCTGATTACGGATCTGTCGTTTAAGGAAAGAAGGCATAACGACCAGCTGGGCGCGGGCGAAGAATTGATTGCAGCGGCTAAAAAATACAATCCTGAAATAAAAATAATTGTCTATTCTATTGAGGACAAATTGTTTAAAATACGGTCGCTTTTTGAAAAATACGGAATTGATGCCTATGTGATCAAGGGAAACAAAAGCATACCCAAATTAAGCGAAGTTATCGAATCGGTCTACCGCGGGGAAAAACAGCCAATACCAACAGGACAGGACAAGGAATTACTGGCCATTACACCCTACGATATCGAAATACTGAAACGATTGGCCAAAGGGCTGCAAATCGATGAGATCGCCGCGCAATTTCAGATGGAAGCCATTAAGCCACATAGCCAGAGCAGTATAGAAAAAAATGTAAGCAAGCTGCGGGATTACTTCCGGGCCTCCAATAATGTGCAGCTTATCGCTTTAGCCAAAGATTTTGGCCTGCTGTAATTTTTAAATGGTATCGGATTTTCATACATAGTTATAGGAAATACTTCCCGATACAATTGCTCATGCTTCGCAATCACTCGAAGTGACGAACCAACCCTCCGGCATCTCTCCAGTCAGTTCGGGTGATTTCGCAGCGCAGCGAAGAAATCGTATGGAAAATACTTCTCGATTGCTCATGCTTCGCAATCACCCGAGTGACGCGCAGGCCGGTCGAATGTCTCCCGTCAGTTCGAGTGATTTCGCAGCGCAGCGGAGAAATTGTATCGAGAACTCTGCGCAATAAAAAAAACACCAGTAATGGTGTTTTTTTATGTAAGTTTGAAACCCGTACTCCAATAACCCCAAGCCCATGCCGAAATTCCTGATCCTGTTATTGACCGTTTTCCTTATCGGAAAAACAACACCGCCCTGCAAGGTAATTGCCATTGCCGACGGCGATACGTTTACGATCCTTCAGGACAATACACCGGTCCGGATTCGCATCGATGCGATTGACGCACCCGAAAAAGGGATGCCGTTCGGGAAAGCCTCCAAAAAATACCTGTCGGCGCTGTGTTTCGGAAAGTTTGTCACCATTAAAGCAACGACCACCGACCGCTACGGAAGAACAGTTGCGCGTGCGATACTACCTGATGGCAGGGACATTTCTACAGAAATGATCCGTGCCGGATTTGCATGGCATTATAAAAAATACTCCAAAGACCAGGCGCTTTCCAGATTAGAGATTGAGGCCCGGCAGCAAAAATTGGGGCTCTGGAAAGATGCCAACCCGATTGCGCCATGGGAAATACGCAAAATGCACCGCAAGGGCATTTCTACAAAACAGCTTTTAGAAGCCGACAGGCAATAGGCACAGGAAAAGACGACCGGATAATCATATCCTTCACACGTTTATCTATAAAAACAAGACGCTTTACGGAAAACCGTAAGGAATTCTTTTCTGTTGGCTTTAAGTTTGGTCCCATAAAACCAGACTAATGAACAAAAAAATTACTTTTCTGCTGCTGCTTTGCGCAGTAGTGTCCTCATGCGGTTCGCAACTCTACTACCAGGTTTGCAAAACCCAATCGGAAACCGTAAGGCCCAAAGGCGCTGTGATCAGCTATGAAGACAGCCAGTGCCGCGTCGATTACAACCTCTGGGCCGAATACG
>DATHGE010000214.1:0-15340 GCA_035317805.1 Flavobacterium sp.
ACCTGTTCCTGTTGCAGCAGCATTGTATGTCGCCGGAACCCATGAACTTTCTGCCCATGTGCTCGGATCTGTATTGTCGGCATTTACACCAGCCCAAGCCGTAATTCCAGCGCCTTGTCCAGCCGGATCTGTTACTCCTGCTACATATACTTGTCCGTAAACTGTACCCGAATCGCCTTGCATAACAGTAAGTGTTGCAGGAGATTGAAGATTTACAAAATCAGGGAAATCTGCCGAAGCTGATCCGCAAATAATGCTTCTCACCCTGTCTGCGGCTTCTGTAGCACATTGATTATCTGCATGGATAAAGAACCTTACATCGCCGGCTACATCAGACGTCCATGTTAAAGGAGTCGGACCTGAAGCTAAAGAAGTATCGCCAGCAGCATTACTAATGGTGATGAAATCTGTTCCAACAGAACTTAAGAAAGTATAAGGCTGCCCGTTGGTCACGGTTACTACAGCATATTCCCCTGCGTAAGCATTATCAACAATTTCATTTACCGTAACGCCATCACATGTCACAGGCACATATGTATCATCAGGATATTGGTATCCGTTAAGGCAAAAACCCTGTGCGCTTTCTGTAGTGAAACTCCATGTTGCACAACCAACCGCATCACCGCCTGCATTTTTAGCGACAACTTTCCAAAAAACGGTTGCATTGTATGCCTCAATAGTGAGATCGGTACCTGTATTGGTTTCTGTATAATTGCCTAGTAATTCTAACTCTGCAGCCGAATTTCCGGCATACAAATCATAAGATGTTGCCGACGCGTCTGCAGGTGCAGTCCATGACAAAGTGATTTCGCCATAAGGAACATCGATTGCCAGATCAGCAGGTGAAGGCGCCGTTACACATCCAGGCACCGCGACCAGAGAAACCATGTCCACATCGTCAATTAACCAATCATCGCCGTTATTGTTTGTCATAACAAAAGCAACATAAATTGATTGTCCGATATAAGGGCTCAGATCAACTTGTTTGTCGGTATAATCCATAAAACCAAAATCCGTTTCCGTTTGTGAAGACACAATTGTAAAGGCCGTTGGGTCTGTTTGCGTCGTTGTGGATACACGGATGGTGTAGCTTGTTCCATAATCATCTTCATAAGACTGAAGCTGAGAAAATTGTAATGCAGATGCAGATGCGCTCACCGTAAATTGTGGCGTTACGAGCCAGTCTTCATTGTCTGAACCCGAATCTTCGTATTCCACATATGCCGATGCAAGACCAGTATGTGGGAAATCAGTAATCTGGATCCAATTGGACTCCGTTCCGGCTCCATTCGCTCCAATAAAAGTAGCCCAGCCGGTTGGCGGGAAGGTCGCTCCCTCAAATCCTTCGGGAAATTGCGCATGGCTCTTCGTGACAAAAGCCAGGAAGAAAACAATAAGCATGGTAATTTTTTTCATATTCTTTTAATTAATTAATAATATTTAAAGATATATAATAAAAAAAAACCTACAAATAATTTTGCAGGGTTTTCATCAATAAAACTGAAACTTTAACTTTCGAAGCTTTTTAGCACTTCCTGGCTCACGCCCATATTTGAAAACCCGCCATCGTTATATAAATTCTGTAAAGTGACTTTTTTGGTGAGGTCGGAAAACATCGCGACCGTATAATTGGCGCAGTCAAGAGCGGAGGCATTTCCAAGCGGCGACATCTTATCCGCATAAGCGATAAACCCATCGAAACCTTTAACGCCCTGTCCGGCTGTTGTTGGGGTTGGTGATTGTGAAATCGTGTTGACCCTTACCTTTTTCTCCTCACCAAAGAAGTAACCAAAACTTCTCGCAACAGATTCGAGATAAGCCTTATTATCGGCCATATCGTTGTAATCCGGGAATACGCGCTGCGCCGCCATATAGGTCAGCGCCACAATGCTTCCCCATTCGTTCATCGCATCTTTCTTATACAGAACCTGCAATACCTTATGGAAAGAAAGTGCCGAGACATCCCAGCCTTTCTGCGTAAAGTCGTAATTCTGGTCGGTGTAATGATTGCCTTTCCTGACGTTGACCGACATGCCGATCGAATGCAGCACAAAGTCGATTTTCCCACCAAGGATTTCCATCGCCTTGTCTATGAGGTTTTCCAGATCTTCCACAGAAGTTGTGTCGGCAGCGATGATTTCTGAATTGGTTTTATCGGCCAAACGATCAATCGTTCCCATCCTGATCGATGCTGGCGCGTTTGTAAGTATGAATATTCCGCCTTCTTCGTGAACCCTTTCCGCCGTTTTCCAAGCAATCGAATTCTCATCGAGTGCACCGAAAATAATCCCGCGTTTGCCTTTGAGTAAGTTGTACATTATTTGGTAAATTTACGCAGGGATACTTTCAACATTGACCACTTCGTCCGTATCGGCAGTATAGTCAATGCCATCGAAATCAAATCCGAATAAATGGTAAAAATCTTTCCTGTAACCTTCAAGGTCGCCCAATTGCGCCAGGTTTTCGGTGGTAGCCTGTTCCCACAGCGCCGCTACTTTCTGTTGGATGTCTGCGCGCATTTCAAGATCGTCGATGCGGATGCGGCCTTTTTCGTCGGTCGGCACTTCTTTTCCCGTGAACAATCTTTCCGAATACAATCGCTGGATCTGCTCGATTGTCCCTTCGTGTACGCCTTGTTCCTTCATGATTTTGTACAACAGGGAAATGTATAATGGAATGACCGGAATGGCCGAACTGGCTTGTGTCACCAATGCTTTGTTGACCGAAACATATGCCTTTCCGTCAATATTTTTGAGGCTGTCGGAAATCGTAAAAGCTGTCGCTTCCAGATCATCCTTGGCGCGGCCGATGGTTCCTTTCCTGTAAACAGGTTCCGTCAACGCAGGCCCGATATAGGAATAAGCGACCGTAATAATACCAGGCGCGAGCAGATTTGCATCTTTCAATGCTTTCATCCACATACTCCAGTCTTCACCGCCCATAACGGCTATGGTATTTTCGATATCTTCTTCTTTGGCAGGTTCTATGGAAATTTCCGAAACTTTTCCGGTGTGAAAATCGACCGTCTTATTGGTATAGGTTTTTCCGATTGGCTTTAATGCCGAACGGTGCAAGACGCCTGTATTCGGATCAGTGCGCACCGGAGAGGCGAGGCTGTAAATAACGAGGTCAACCTGGCCCAGATCCTTTTTAATCAGTGCCAAAGTTTCGGCCTTGATTTCATTGGAAAACGCATCGCCGTTGATACTTTTGGCATACAGACCTTCAGCATGGGCGAATTTTTCAAAAGCGGCCGAATTGTACCAGCCCGGCGAAGCGGTCTTGCCATCCATAGGTGGTTTTTCAAAGAACACGCCGATGGTCGCGGCATTCGAACCGAAAGCACTTGAGATTCGCGATGCCAGGCCAAAACCCGTTGAAGCGCCGATAACCAGTACTTTTTTTCCGCCATTGATAGCGCCTTTTGATTTTACATATTCGATCTGATTTTTGACACTTTGCTCGGCGCCCGCAGGATGGGCAGTCAGGCAAATAAATCCTCTCATTCTTGGTTCTATGATCATAAATTCGGAATTATATCTTTATGCGGAATGGCATAAAATCTTTGTTTTATCCAACAAATATAACTTGCTTTTTTTAGTTCAGCAAGGCTTTTGCGTGATTTATGGCCGAATCGGAAAGGACCGCTCCGGAAAGCATTTGTGCGATTTCAATCACTCTTTCCTGTGGATCAAGGAGTTTGAGTTCGGTATGGGTCTGATTGCCTTCGGTTGTTTTGAAGACCTTGAAATGATCGTCGCCTTTCGCCGCAATCTGGGGCAAATGCGTAATGGCGAAAACCTGCATTTCCCGGCTCATCCCTTTCATGATTTCACCCATCTTATCGGCAATCTCTCCTGAAACACCAGTGTCGATTTCATCAAAAATAATCGTCGGCAATTTGGAATATTGCGCCAGGATTGATTTTGTAGCCAGCATAATCCGGGACATCTCGCCGCCCGAAGCCACTTTTTTAAGCAACCCGAAATCCGAGCCTTTATTGGCCGAAAAAAGAAATTGCAATTCGTCTTTGCCATTCGGCAGGTAAGTTTGAACCGGATTGATTTCGATACTGAAACGCGCATTCGGCATTCCGAGCAAAGCCAGGATCTGAGCCCATTTTTCTGTCAGTACCGGAACGGCATTAATCCTGTTTTGGTGGATATTTGCAGCAACAGCGTCCAATTCTGAAGCCGTATTTTGAATTTGGGTTTCGAGTTTAACAATGTCGTTTTCCAAAGTCATGACCGAAACCAGCTTGTTGTCGAGATCATTCTGGATGTAGAGCAACTCCTCGACCGTAGCTACGTTGTGTTTCTTCTGGAGCGTATAAATCGCCTGCAATTTTTGGTTCACCGAATCGAGTTTCGCCGGATCATGGACGAGTTTTTCGGCAAGCTGGCCGATTTCCTCTGAAATGTCTTCGAATTCGATCGCGACGCTGTTCAACCTTTCTGAAAGCGACAGGTATTCTGGAGAAAACGCTGAAATCTTCTGCAGCGCCGATCTGATTTCCTTGAGATTCTGTGTCACGCCGAATTGCTCCTCATTGGCCACAGCCAGAGATTTATCGAGGTTTTCCCTGATAAGTTCCACGTTGTTCAATTGTTCGTAAATGGCTTCGAGTTCCTGCTGTTCGCCGGGTTTCAATTGCGCCGACAGCAATTCTTCCAACAGAAAAGCGTTGTAATCCTGCTCCTTTAAAACGGCCTGCAACTGTTCCTTCAGCTCATTGAGGCTGCCCTTATCCTTTTTATATGATTTTAAAACCGCCGTATAAGTTGAAATTCCCATTTGATTTCCTGCAATCGAGTCGATGATCTGAAACTGGAAATTATCTTCCGATAACTCCTGTGTCTGGTGTTGCGAATGGATGTCGATCAAAAATGTTCCCAGTTCCTGCAATTCCTGAAGATTCACGGGCGTATCGTTGATGAATGCGCGCGATTTACCCGATGGAAGGATTTCCCGACGGATAATCGTGAGGTCTTCGTAATCGAGGTCGTTGGCTTCAAAAAAAGGCCGAAGATTGTAGTTGGAGATTTGGAAACTGGCCTCGATAATACATTTTTCTTCCTTGTTTTTAAGTGAAGACAAATCGGCGCGCTTGCCGAGAACCAAACCCAGCGCACCGAGCAAAATTGATTTTCCGGCACCGGTTTCACCCGTAATTATGGAGAATCCATCAGAAAAATCAATGCCCAATTTTTCTATCAAAGCAAAATTATTGATGGAAAGCGAAGTGATCATCTGCTGGTTAATTTAGTTTGAAAGAAATGTGGAATCCTGCCTAAAATTTAATCTGTGCCCATTTTGCCGAGTTCAGCGGCGAAACGCGGTTCAGGTTGTCGACCAGTTCGGTAATGGAACTTTTTGGCCCGCCCGAAAAAACAGAAACGATCTCATCCGATTTGGCATCAAAAAACACACGCGTCAGGAAAGCGTTTGGCCTGACCGAATGCAGTTCCGACAATTTTGTGATCGCTTCCTTGACTTTTCCTTTGGCGTTTTTGAGATCCTTATACATAATGTCCATGCCTTCAAAATGATATTGGTACATGGCATCGCGATACGGACTATAGGTTGGCGACAGCAAATCGTTGACCAGGTAATAGCGGTTGGCATTGCCATCGCTTCCACTCCATCCTTTATAGCCGCCGGTTTGCGCAACGCTTACGATTTCCTGGGCCGTGTCATAGGCACCAGATCCGCCTTGTGGTGAAAAAGTATCCTGGTCCATTCCGATAATCATAAAGCAATAATAGGAAACCACGGAAATGAGGTTGGAATCAAAACTGGTCGGGTTGAAATTGAGCGGTTGGAATTCGGTATAATCAAACGTAAAATCCTTGTCGTTGTAATTGAAAACAGGCGAGGAATAAGTCGAATTGAAAATTGGCCTTGACGATTGAACCTGAATCGTTGCGGTATAAGTTGGTGACGCAGCCGCGGAAATATTGATCGACATCGAACAATTGATACGCTCGTTCGACTTGTAACCTTGTCCGGTCCAATCGGTTTTATTGATATAATCGCTGAGTGATTTCTGCAGGGTTTTGAACACCTGCGTATTCGTTCCGCCAACCTGATCGGCATTAACGGTAACGATGCAATTCAGTTCCTGGGCATTTGCAAAACCAAAAAAAAGGAAGGCTACTACACTGAGGATTCTATTCATAATGCGCGATTACTTTATTTATGATGTCGGCCGCAACCGCTTCTTTCGATTTGAGCGGCATGGGTTCGATATTGAAATTCTTGTCTATAAAGGTAATTTTATTTGTGGATTTACCAAAACCCGCGCCTTCATCGTTGAGGGAATTCAGCACAATCAAATCTAGGTTTTTTTTCTGGATTTTCAATTTGGCATGCTCAATTTCATTTTCCGTTTCGAGTGCAAACCCAATCAGGAACTGGTCTTTCTTGATTTGTCCGAGCGAAGCCAGAATATCTTTTGTCTTTTCCAACTCGATTGTAAAACTCGCTTCCGTCTTTTTAATTTTCTGCGGCGCAATGCTTTTCGGACGGTAATCAGCAACGGCGGCGGCGGCAATCGCAACATCAACGCCATTGAAATATTGATGGCAGGTGTCGTACATTTCCTGTCCAGAAACCACCGGAATCCAATTTATCGATTTGTTTTCGGGCTTCAGATGCGTCGGCCCCGAAACCAGAATCACTTCTGCACCCATATCTGCCGCGTATTCCGCAATATCAAAACCCATTTTGCCTGACGAATGATTGCCTATAAAACGCACAGGGTCTATCGCTTCGTATGTTGGGCCTGCGGTTATGAGTATTTTTTTTCCTTTGAGTGGCAATTTCGCAGCAATATCGGCCTCGAGGAACGCGATGATATTTTCAGGTTCTGCCATTCGGCCTTCGCCGGAAAGTCCGCTCGCAAGTTCGCCGCTTTCAGCCGGGATCATAATATTCCCGAATTGCTGCAACGCTTTGAAACTCGCCAAAGTCGACGGATGTTTGTACATATCCAGATCCATCGCCGGAGCAAAATACACCGGGCATTTGGCAGACAAATACGTAGCGATTAAAAGATTGTCGGAATTGCCCGTCGCCATTTTGGAAAGCGTGTTGGCGGTTGCGGGTGCAATCAGCATGAAGTCGGCCCAAAGCCCAAATTCGACGTGGTTGTTCCATTGCGCATTCTCGTCTTCTTCATCATAAAAACTCGAATGCACCGGATTTTTGGAAAGCGTCGACAATGTCAGCGGCGTTACAAAATCCTTAGAAGCCGGCGTCATGATCACTTGGACCTCGGCGCCGGCTTTTATAAAAAGTCTTACGAGAGCAGCAGTTTTGTATGCGGCAATTCCACCAGAAACACCCAGTACTATTTTCTTACCGCTTAAAACTGACATCCCGTTTTATTTATTGGTATCCCTGTGATAGATTTTACCATCAAGCCATTCCTGAACGGCAAGTGCGTGCGGTTTTGGCAATTTTTCGTAGAATTTGGAAACTTCAATCTGCTCTTTATTTTCAAACACTTCTTCCAAACTGTCGTTGTAGGTAGCAAACTCTTCCAGTTTCTCTGTCAATTCTTTCTTGATCTCAGAGTTGATCTGGTTTGCCCTTTTAGCCATAATGGTGATCGCCTCATACACATTTCCGGTCGGTTCCTCAATTACGCTTTTGTTGTAAGTGATTGTGTTTACCGGAGCATTCGTCTTTTTTAAATCCATGACTTTATTTTATATTAGAATATTGTTGTAAATCCTTCTCAATTTTAGCCAGCATCTCATCGGATGCGGCTTTGTGTTTGGTTTCGCCGTTGAATTTCATCAGGTTGGCATGCGCGATTTTCGCATTGTTGAGCCTTTCTTCCATTTTTGCAGGCACGCTATTGACCGCCAGGTTGTAGGCCGAATCGAATTTATAATACAGCGCTTCTTCCTTAAAAACAGTTCCCGGATAATCGGCGATGAAATTGTCGAGCGCCACCAAAGCCGACTTGTAATCTGCAATCGTATTGTACTGCTTGGCGATTTCAAAGGCTTTTTTCTCGAGTTTGTCGGTAAGTACCTTCAGCGTCGCATTGGCTTCAGCGAAATATTCTGAATTCGGATAGCTGTCGATAAAATTCTGCAATTTGGAGATCGCTTTGGTCGTATCATTCTGGTCGAGGCTGTAAACCGGCGACAGTTTAGAATAGCTTTTCGCACTCAGGAAAGCAGCTTCTTCCACTTTCTCGCTTTTAGGATAGCTCGAGGCAAAGCTTTCAAACTGATAAGCCGCGAGATAATACTGTTCTGTTTTATAATACGACTGCGAAAAAAGATAAAACATCTTTTCAGCCTGTGGTTTTCCCCTGTAGGCTGGCGCTATCTGCTCGAAAAGACGGATCGCTTTGGTATATTTTCCTTTGTCGTATTGCTTGACTGCAACATCAAATTTTTTCCCTACATCTTCCGTTTTTAGCGCTCTTTGGTATTCGCTGCAAGAGCTCAATACAATGGAAACAAGCAATACAGATAAAAATTTCTTCATTATTTTCTTTAGGTTTTCTTGATTTACAAGGCTTTACTGCCTTAAAAACCGCTTCGCCTGACACGTCGGGACAGGCTGCAAATTTAGTTATTAATTACAGACTACAAAATTATTTTTCGGCATAAATGAATTGCCGGTTTTTCAATGCCTTAATTGTTGATTTTCCTGACAAAAGCGGCAATTCTGGAGACCAGATCCGCATCGGCATTTACGAGTGGCAGACGCACGGTATTTTCGGATAATCCCAATGTTTTGAATATCTCTTTGATTCCGGCCGGATTTCCCTGTTCGAAAATCAGGTCGATCGAATCGGCCAAAACGTAATGCAGTTTGTAGGCTTCGGCGGCTTTGCCCTGCAATCCCAAACGCACCATATCGGAAAATTGTTTTGGAAAACCTTCGCCGATAACGGAAATTACCCCGCTTCCTCCGGCCAAGACCATCGGCAGCGTAATCATATCGTCGCCCGAAATCACAAGAAAATCCTTGGGTTTGTTCTGGATCAGTTTCATCGCCTGGACGATATCGCCTGCAGCTTCCTTAATTGCAACGATGTTTTTGAAATCGTTCGCCAACCGGATCACCGTCGACGGAAGCATATTGCTCGCGGTTCTTCCCGGAACATTGTATAAAATTACAGGAATCGGCGACGCTTCTGCAATCGCTTTAAAATGCTGGTAGATGCCTTCCTGCGTCGGTTTGTTGTAATAAGGCGAAACGGAAAGTACGGCTACGAATTTAGACAAATCCCTCGATTTTAATTCGGCAACCACTTCTGCGGTATTGTTTCCGCCAACGCCCAGAACCAAAGGCAATTTCGAATTGTTGGCTTCGATTATCGTTTTGATGACAAGCTCTTTTTCCTCCTTATCCAGTGTTGCAGATTCGGCGGTCGTACCTAAAACAACGAGATAGTCGATACCGTTTTTGACCTGAAAATCGACGATTCTTTTGAGCGCTTCAACATCTACGGAAAAATCTTTTTTGAAAGGCGTAACCAGTGCAACTCCGGTCCCAATGAGTGATTGCATATTATATTTTGTTTAGTATTTTTAGATATCTGAAAAGTTCGGCGACAAAAACCTTGTAATTCTCGGCGTTGGTTTCGATCATGAAATGGTTGAGTTTTTTATCGATGGCCGAAAATCCGACCTTGAATTTGGCTTTCGACAGATTGGAAACAAGCAGCAGCGGCGGCTTTTCGGTGTCGTAATAATTGACCAGCAGGTCAAATTTCCGGGCGATGAAATCCTTTACTTCCGACTTATCGAAAGTGGCGGCCCAACTCAGATCCTTGTGGCTGAAAACCGGATAGTCGAACTGTTCATTTTTTTTAATATTATTCCTGAAAACCAGCACTTTAATCTGCGTTTCCTCAATCCCGTTTTTAATTAATTCCTGAATCAGTTTTTCCCGGTCGTTAAAGTAGCTTTCGTCAAATAGTATCCCTACGGTTTTTATGGTTTCATTTGCGGCTTCAGGCTTTACATTTGATAAACTTTTCTTAACGATTTTTTGGGTAAAAAAATTCTTGATGTAATTTAAAAACATATTACTTTTACTTGGATAACAAATTTAAATAAATAAGTCGCATTTCGGATGGTAAATCTAAAAAACTATAACGTTGGAATAAAGTATTTTGTTTTATTCTTAACATTTGCCGGAGTCGTTTCGTGCAGCCAGCAAAAATTATACGTTAGCAAAATCGAAGGCCGTGAAATCGGTATCACCGACAAGGCCGGGTCGAAAACCGAGATCGAAAATTTCATCAAACCTTACCGCGAAAATATCGATAAAGACCTCAATACGGTCCTCGCCTACGCGCCCGAAACTATAGACAAAAGCGGTTTGTGGCAAACCCCGATGGGCGATATGTTTGCCAATGCAGTGATGCTCAGAGGCAATCCGGTTTTCCAGCGACGCGAAGGCCAGTCGATTGATATTGTAATGCTCAACCATGGCGGCATCCGCACGATCATCCCGAAAGGCGATGTGACGACGCGCACGGCTTTTGAAATCATGCCTTTTGAGAACAACCTGGTCGTTGTGGGCCTGAAAACCCCGGCGATTATGGAAATGATCCGTTTTATCATTGCCGATAAGAAACCGCATCCGTTGACGGGGCTGACTTTTACGATCGACAAAACCGGACAGCCGGTGAACATCCTGATCCAGGGAAAAGGCATTGAAACCAACAAACTCTATTTTGTGGCGACCAACGATTACCTGTACAATGGCGGCGACAATATGACCTTTTTTAAGAAAGGCAAACTTTTCGAGACGGATTACAAATTGCGCAATGTGCTGATTGATTACTTTAAGGATGTGGATACGATCCCGATAATCAAGGATGTGAAAATTACGGTCGAAAAATAAATGTGATATAACCCGAATGCCTAGCCCTGATGGAAGCGGCATCCTTTTGTGGAGTTTACGCAGCAAAAGATACAGCGGACAGCGGGAATAGCTTTAAATAAAAATTGTGGTACCGCAACAGATTGCCACGCTATGCTCGCAATGACATGAAAAGAAGAGAATTTATACAGAAAACCGCAGCCGCAACCGCATTGACCGGATTGGGGCTTTCGATGAGCAGCTTTGGAACGGCTGATTTTGCTGATGGAAAAGCGAATAAGATCCGCCACCTGACGGTGTTGCATACGAACGATGTGCACAGTTATATCGACCCGTTTCCGCCGAACCACCCGAAAAGCCCGAATATGGGCGGCGTGGCGCGAAGGGCGGCTTTGATTGAAAGCATCAAGATGGAAAACCCGAACGTATTGCTGCTCGATGCGGGCGATATTTTTCAGGGAACGCCGTACTTTAATTATTATGGAGGCGAATTGGAATTCAAGCTCATGAGCATGATGCAATATGACCTTTCCACGATGGGAAACCACGATTTCGACAACGGAATCGACGGGTTTTATGCGCAATTGCCCAATGCCAAATTCGACTTCGTCTCGGCCAATTATGATTTTAAGAATACGGTACTGAACGGGATTGTGAAACCTTATAAGGTTTTTAATAAGAACGGGGTTAAAATCGGCGTGTTCGGACTTGGCGTGGAACTTCAGGGCCTGGTTGACAAACGCAATTACAAGGAAACCGTTTACCTTGATCCTGTCGCGATTTCGCAGGACCTGGCGCGGATTTTAAAACAGGAACAACAATGCGACCTGGTGATTTGCCTGTCGCACATCGGTTATGATTATAAGAACGAGCCGGGTAAAATCTGCGATTTGAAACTGGCGGCGCTTACAAAAGACATCGACCTCATTATCGGCGGCCATACGCATACTTTTCTTGATAAGCCGACAGTAGTCAAAAATGCTGTCGGGAACGATGTGCTCGTGAACCAGGTAGGCTGTTACGGAATTAATCTGGGGCGCATTGACTTTTACCTCAATGCAGATAAGAGCACTTTAACCCAGGGAAGGTCCATTGTCGTATAGTTTTTCCTTTTCGGGCTTTTCAGCTTCGAGCACAAATCTGTAGAAGGCATAATGGCCGATGGAGAAAACAAAGGCAGACATTGGCAGGAAGGCGATATTAGAGATATAATACTTCTCGATCATAAACAGGAAAACCAGCACCACAAAAAGCAACGTACTGATGGCGAGCCATGAATTGGCCCTATTGTCGTTGAGTACGTATTGCGATAATGAAATCCCCGAAAGCGACGCAATCAGCAAACCGTTAATGATGGTCGGGTAAAAACTCATGGAATCGGCAGTCATTGTCATATTAATCAGACAGGAAAATACGAAAATAAACGGGATTGTTGCAATTACGAACGGAAGCAGTAAAACCTTGCCTGTTAGTTTTACAACGATGTAAATCGTCAATATCCGGTTGATCAGGATGGCGATACTGCTGTAAAGTAGAAATTCAGGAGTTGACCAAAGCAGGAAAATATTGGAAGACAACGCAAAGAGCATCAAAACGATATAGATTAGATTTTTTTTGTCAGAGGCAAACAGGTAAGCCGCAATTAACGTTGGCATGAGCAGCGGCTTGAAAAAAACCAGCGCTTCTTTCCATTCAAACATTTCGGTGATGATACAAACGGTGGCTACTGCAAAATAAATCGCGATGAGGATTCCGGCTATCGTATGTCTTAATTGATTATCCAAAATGCAGGGTTTTTAGGGTCTGGCGAACTTCAAGAATTCGTGGAAAATCCAACTTTAATAACATTGAGGCTCTTAAATGTACGAAAAAAATCACTCTCTTTTTTCTTTAATCCCATTAATGTTTTCAACACACAGGAGTTTCTTTTCTTCGAGAAGAATAAACTGACACAGCATGAACTGCCCGGCAACAAACAGCAGCATCGCCAATGGCTGAAAAATATTAAGTGAAATGTAATACAGCCGTATCACAAAAAGGAATTGCGTAAAGGTAAAGAGCATCGTGCTGATGAGCAGATAAGTATTTGATTTGTTCGATTTGAATATGTAATTCCCCAATGACAAGCCGCCAAAGACAATCGTAAAAAATCCCTGTACCGCAAAAAGCCAGAAACCATCTCCCAATTCCCCATAAGTCAGGTTCGCCACAAACAGGTAGATGAATAAAAACGGCAGGCTGCCAACAAGGAGCGGAAAAACACCCGGAAGTTTTACCAGTTTCAGTACGAGATAGATAATCAGGATTCTGTAGGCCATAAAGAAAAGTGTCCCCGTGATGATACAGCTAAAGTTTTTCGAAATAAAAAGCATGTTCGCCACCCAGGCAAAGAACAGCGCACCTGCGAAAATCCAGTCAGTCCGCTCCGATCTGCGCCAGTAAAAGGCAATCAATAACGGCATCAGCAATGGTTTGCTGCAAAGGATCAGGAAGTCGGTTTTTAAAAATTCGGCAACAATCTCAATTCCCGAAACAACAAAATACAGCAGGATCAGCACGCCTGCAATCCTGTCTTTTCTGAATTCGCCCCTAAAATCAATTGACTGTTCCATTGGGTTTTGTTGAAGGTTTCGGATTGAGTCCGTTTTTTCTGTTAATGATATATTTCACAAGGAAAAAATAGGTAATCAGCTGCATAAACGAGTTGATATAATTAAGGATCGGAATGTGGAAATGCTGGTTGTACAACACATAAAAAACATCCGAAACCAAACAGCATCCGCACGCAATCATCATATAAAAGCACGCAATCGACCGGTCGGCCAAATAATTATAAACCGATAAGGTCACCATAACCGACATCGTAATTCCGTATATCGTATACGGCGTTATCAGTTTTTTTCCGTCCATCGACTGCAAATCGAGCACCATATAAAGCATCAGTGCATGCCCGGCCAATACTAAGGCAGAAAACAGCAGGCTGTTCCAATTGTATTTTATTTTGGCCATATCGAAAACGATAAACCTGATCAGCACCAGATACGACAGGTAATATGGCACCATAATCAACATCGGGTCTTTTATTTTGAGCAAGATGACCGAATCGCCAATGAAGTTCAAAAGCAAAACCATCGTGAACCAGAAATTCGCTTTCTTCGTTTTCGTCAGGTAATAGTAATAGATCGACGGAATAATGGTGGGCTTTGCAATGAGCAGCAGCAAATCATTATCGGCGATTATCCCGATCAATGCCGAGGCAACCGCAACAAAATAAAGATAATACGCTATTTTTCTGGTCTTCATCCAATCAGTTTGATAAAATCATCTTCAGAAATGATGGCAACTTTGAGCTGGCTTGCTTTTTCGAGCTTGGCCGGACCCATATTTTCACCCGCTACGACATAATCGGTCTTTGCGGAAATCGAGCTTCCCACCTTTCCGCCATTATCTTCAATGGTTTTCTTGAGGTCATCGCGCGAAAATTTTTGAAATACCCCCGAAACGACGAACATTTTTCCGGCAAGCTTATCCGTGGCATCAGGATTTATGGTTTCGACGGTTTCCAATTGCACGCCATAACTTTTTAACCTGTCAATAGTAAGGCTATTTTCTTGATTATCAAAGAATTCTATCACGCTTTTTGCAATACGGTCGCCAATTTCGTCCACGAGTATCAAATTCATCAGGCTGGCTTTTGCCAAAGCATCAATATTTTTATAATGCCGCGCGAGTTTTTTGGCGACGGTTTCCCCGACGAAACGGATCCCGAGCGCAAACAGGACGCGCTCAAACGGAACCTGCTTTGATTTTTCGATACCGTTGATAAGGTTCTCGGCCGATTTCTGCGCCATTCTTTCTAATGGCAAAATCTGTTCGACTTTGAGTTCATACAGATCGGCGTAATTCAAAACCAAGCCATTGTTGTAAAGCAACGCGACCGTTTCGCCGCCAAGGCCTTCGATATCCATCGCTTTCCTGGAGATGAAATGTTGGATGCGCCCGATAATCTGCGGCGGACAACCATAGAAATTCGGGCAATAATGCTGGGCTTCACCAATGTTTCTGACCAATTCCATCTGGCATTCGGGGCAATGTGTAATGTATTTTGTAGGTTCAGATTCGGCCGGGCGTTTGCTTAAATCGACGGCGATGATTTTCGGAATGATTTCACCGCCTTTTTCGACAAAAACAGTATCGCCTACGCGGATGTCGAGCTTTTCAATCTGGTCGGCGTTATGCAACGAAGCACGCTTCACAATGGTTCCGGCAAGTTGGACCGGCTGTAAATTCGCGACCGGCGTAATCGCTCCGGTTCTTCCGACCTGATAGGAAATTGAGTTTAAAATCGTAAAAACCTGTTCCGCCTTAAATTTATAAGCCATCGCCCAACGCGGCGATTTTGCCGTATAGTCGAGTTCGTCCTGGTAATGGAGATTGTTGACCTTAATCACGACGCCGTCGGTTTCGTAAGGCAGAT
>DATHGE010000215.1:0-21919 GCA_035317805.1 Flavobacterium sp.
AATTTCATTGAGCCTGAATAATTCGCGGTCATAATCGTGCCCGAAAGTTTTCTTATTCATCACTTCCGAATCGCCGCTCAGGTAATAGCTCACCGCCGCTTCGACCTCGCCGTTCTTTTTGACCTTGCCATGTTCCATGACCAGACCTTTGGTGCAAAGGCTTTTGACGGCCGACATGTTGTGGCTTACAAACAACACCGTCCGGCCTTCGCCTTTGCTGATGTCGCCCATTTTGCCGAGGCATTTCTTTTGGAATTCGGCGTCGCCAACGGCAAGCACTTCGTCCACAATCAGGATTTCGCTTTCGAGATGCGCGGCCACGGCAAATGCCAATCGCACATACATTCCGCTGCTGTAGCGCTTTACGGGTGTATCGATGTAGCGTTCGACTCCTGAAAAGTCGATTATTTCTTCGAGTTTCCTCGTGATTTCTTTTTTACGCATGCCGAGAATCGCGCCGTTGAGATAGATATTTTCGCGTCCGGAAAGTTCGGGGTGGAAACCGGTTCCGACTTCGAGCAAACTTGCAATACGGCCTTTCACACGGATTTCACCGGTAGTCGGACTCGTAACGCGTGACAGCAATTTAAGCAGCGTACTTTTCCCTGCGCCATTTTTCCCGATAATCCCGACAGCATCGCCCTGGTTGATCTCGAAATTGATGTCTTTCAACGACCAGACGATATCGCTTTGCCCTTTGGTGCTGCGGTCGTTGGTTTCGCCGATTTTGAGAAACGGATCTTCCTTACCGCGGATTTTCGTGGTCCAGAAACGCTCCATGTCACGCGAAATGGTTCCGGTCCCGATTTGGCCAATCTGGTAAGCCTTCGACAAATTCTCTACTATGATAACCGGTTTGCTCATTATATCGTGTCTACAAAATTTTTCTCGGTTTTATTGAAAATGATGATGCCGAGGAACATCACCACAACGGTAACGATGGCCGAATACCCGATGCTTTGTATGGTGAATTCGCCTCTGCCGAGGATACAAAAACGGAACGCTTCTATAATTCCGGTCATCGGATTCAATTCGATAAGCCAAGCCATATCCGAAAAGCGCTTTTTGGCTTCACTGAGCGGATAGATGACCGTGGTTCCGTACATTAATAATTGCACTCCGAAAGTCACTAAAAATGTCAAATCCCTATATTTTGTGGTCATTGCTGTGATTATCAATCCGAATCCCAATCCGAGTAGCGCCATGAGCAATACCAGAACCGGAAAGAACAATATCGCAGGCGAAAAGTTAAAGTCGAAATCTTTCACGAATCCGAAATACATCATGACCAGAACGAGTAAAATCAGCTGTACGCCAAAGCGCACGAGATTGCTCACGACGATACTCAGAGGCATGATCAGCCTTGGAAAATAGACCTTCCCGAATATGTTGGCATTGTCTTTAAAGACGGTACTTGTTTTGGTGAGGCAATCGGAAAAATAGTTCCATGCCGTGATTCCGGAAAGGTAGAACAGGTATTGCGGAAGCCCGTCGGTTCCCATTCCGGCCAAATTCCCGAAAATAAAAGTAAAAACGATTGTCGTAAAAATCGGCTGGATGAAAAACCACAGCGGCCCGAGAACCGTTTGCTTGTAAAAGCTTACGAAATCGCGTTTGACAAACATCAGCAAAAGATCCCTGTAGCGCCAAAGGTCATTGAATTTTAAATCAAAAAGTGAAGTATGTCCTTTTATAACAAGATCCCAATCTTCCTGATGATTGTTTTCGCTCATTCTTAGTTATTTTTCTATTTTGAATGCGGTATAAAACGTTGCCATCCTGTTGGATAAATCACCGCCATTTGCCCACAAATATACTAATTTAACTAAAGCCAGTAAAACATATTGTTTTGCGCCGGGGATAAATTTCCGAATCCCGAAATATTCTTTTTTAAAACGAAAATCTGCATTAATTATGTAATTTTACCGGTTAATAAAAACCAGCACATTGTTACATTTCATCGCGAGAAAGCCCTTTTTGAAAGATTTGATTCCGGATCATCATATCGATATCCATTCACATCTTTTACCCGGAATTGACGATGGCGCCAAAACGCCCGACGATACTTTGGACCTGATTGCCGATCTGAAGCAACTGGGCTTTGGCCAATTCATCACCACACCGCATGTGATGCGGAATGTATGGAACAATACGGCCGAGGGCATCCGTGGGAAACTTTCCGAAACCAATGAGATGCTCGCATCAAAAGACATCGGGATCACCTTAAGTGCCGGCGCGGAATACCTGATGGACGGGAATTTCGTCGCACTTTTCCAAAAGGAAAAATTGCTCACGCTGAAGCAGAATTATGTGCTTGTGGAAATGTCCTACATCAATCCGCCAATCCAACTTTACGATATCATCTTCGACCTGCAGGTTGCGGGCTATAAGCCAGTTTTGGCGCATCCGGAAAGGTATCTGTTCTACCATCACAATTTTTCCGAATATCAAAAACTGAAGCATTCGGGCTGCCTGTTCCAGCTGAACCTGCTCTCGGCCGTCGGCTATTATGGGGCCGATGTTGCCGAAACCGCAAAGAAATTGCTCAAAGGCGGCATGATTGATTATGTCGGTTCTGATGTGCACCACCAGAATCACGTGGCGGCTTTTTCGAAACGGCTTATTTTCAGGGATACGATTCCGCTCAAAGAGGCTTTTGCAAACAATTCTTTTTTCGGACAGTAAATCTGAATTAGTATTCCCAACAATTTCCGACATAAAAAAAGTTCCATCAGGATTTTCATCTTAATGGAACTTTTTATCTTTTGGGTCAATCTATTTCTTTTTGAAAATCGTCTTATGCCATGGCAGTTTTTCCTCGTCTGCACTATAGCCGTAACCATAGCCGTACCCATAACCATAGCCGTAGCCATAACCATAGCTGGAACTTTTCCTCCAGATCGTATCGTTGAGTACGATGGCCATATTCGGCAGTTTCTTTTCCTTGTAGAAGCTTTCGGCCAGTTTGAGCAGGCGCTTGTCGAGATAATTGGCGCGCATCACATAGATAAAGGCATCGGCATTTTTGGCAATCAGCAGCGTATCGGTAACCACGCTTACCGGAGCCGTATCGACAATGATGTATTCGAACTCGTTTTTAAGGTGATCAAACAGCATGTCTACCTTTTGGTTCATCAGCAATTCGACCGGATTTGGCGGAATCACGCCTGAAGGCAACACATACAGGTTTTCATAATCCGGCAGTTTGACGATGTAGTCATCGACTCCTTTCTCTTTCTGGGAAATGAAATTCGTAAGCCCTTTGGATGGCAATTTGACATATTTGTCGATTTTCGGGTTCCGGATATCGAGCCCGATCAGCAGTACTTTTTTGTTAGATAACGCGATGGTCGTAGCCAGATTCATAGCAACGAAAGTTTTCCCTTCTTTGGGAAGCGTCGAGGTTACAAAAATGGTTTTGGCGCGCTTTTCAGGTACATTGCCAAGCATGAATTCGAGGTTCGTGCGTACAATCCGGATGGCTTCGGCAGAACTCGATCGGCTGTTGGTGTTGATAATTTCCTCTTTGGTTTCCGATTTCGGGATGTCGCCGAGAAACGGGATCGAAACCTTCGTCTCAATATCATGCCGTGTCTTGATTTTCGTATCGAGCAATTCCAGGATGTAGATAATCAGGAACGGAATCAATAATCCCAACGCGAAAGCGGCCAGGAAAATGATGTTTTTCTTTGGCGAAACCGGCGTATCCAATGACATTGCCACATCGATAACTTTGGCATTCGGCGGCGTTACTGCCAGCGAAATGGCAATCTCTTCCCTTTTTTGCATCAGATAGAGATAGAGCGATTCCTTGATTTGCTGCTGTCTTCCGATAACGCGAAATTCCCTTTCCTGACGCGGAATCTGTGAAATTTTGCCTGTGTTGAGTGCGTTTTGTTTCTCCAAATCCGAAAGCCTGATTTTTAAAGTGCTGGAAAGCGTGCCGAGGCTGACCTTGATATTTTCCTTCAGCTCCTCGATTTTCCTGTCGATATTCTGGATGCTGGAATTCTTGAGCGTTCCTTCTTTAAAAAGCTTGTTGCGTTCCAGGACAAAAAGGTTGTGCTGGTTGATCAGGTTGCTTGTATTGTCATCGGACGGAATGATATTGATCGGAACGAGGTCGCCCTTACCAATATTCTTCATAAACGTGTCCATCGATTCGACAATCCTGATCTGCGTTTCGGTTTCTATAAGCTGTTTTTCATACAGGGAAGAATTCTGGAGGTACAACCCGGCTTCGGAAACGATATCCGTTACGCGGTTTGTCTGTTTGTAACCTTGCGCGTCTTTCTCGACATCGCCCAATTCCTCCGAGATGAGCTTTAACCTGGAATCGATGAATTTTTCGGTATTCTGTGAAATGAAATTCTTATCGGCAATCGCATCCTCGTTATAAATCTGGACAATCGCGTTGAGTAAATCCTCTGCTTTCTCTTTTACGGGATCAATCAACGTCATTTCGACAACGCTGGTATTCTTGCCCATGGAGGAAATATTGAGATTGTTTTTGTATTTCTGGGCCACATCGCTGAGCTTGCTGAAATAGACAGAAATCAGAAAATCTTTATTGGCATTTTTGCGAAAAGCATTCTTCTGGACAATCATCTTGCAATGTTTCAGCTTGATGACTTGTCCGTAATTATAGGTTCCGAGGCTTTTCTCAGACGACGACAAAAGCTCGAATTTATTGGCCGAAACCGACTTGATATCGTAGTTTTTTTTCTTATTATAGAAAAATTCGTCCATATCAAACACCGAGCAATTGATCGGTTTGTCCTTATAGAGTTCCATTGCCTTGAGACGGCCTTCCGTAAAATAGGAGATATTAAGGTTGAGTCTTTTTACGGCGTTTTCGATAATCGTGTAGGATTTGATGACTTCGAGTTCGTTGTCGACGTTGCTCTTAACGCCTTTCATCAGTCCGAGATCTTCAAAGGCTGAGAGTTCAGACTGGAGTCCGCCCTTGCGCTCATCCTTCACCAGGATAATCGTCGATGCCTTGTAAAGCGGAATGCTGTAGCGCAGGTAGACTCCGGCTACGATAACACACAAGATCACGCTCAGGAGAAACCATTTCCAGTGCACAAGGTACTTGTCTACCTGTTCCCTGATATTGAGGTTTTCGTCATGCGTTTCTTTATGTAAGGTTGGATGGGATTCCATTAAAATTTTTTTAAATTATCTGAGCAATATTACGCTGATTGTGATCAGCAGGGAAATTGTGGAGAACAGCACATAGACGTCCGGGCCGATTACAGAAGAATTGACCTTTGTCTTATTGGGCTCCACAAATATAACATCGTTCTGTGACAGGTAATAAAATGGGGAATTCAGGAAATCGGGATTGGTAATATCAACCCTGTTGTACGTTTTCTTTCCTTCCTTTTCGCGAATAATGAGGATGTTTTTCCTTTTGCCATAAATGGTAAGATCCCCGGCCGCACTCAATGCTTCGATTAAAGTAACGCGTTCGCCGTTTACCGGATAGCTGTTGGGTTTGTTGACTTCCCCCAGGACCGTATATTTAAAGTTTGCGATCCGTAAGTTCACGATTGGCTTCCTGATGTATTCGGAAACAGCGGTGACCATTTTGTTATTGGCCTCCGTACGCGTCAATCCGCCAAGCTTAATTTTACCCAAAACCGGATAGTCGATATAACCGGTATTGTCTACAAGATAGGTCTTCAGTCCTTTATATTCGGTTTCATTGCTTTGGATTTCGGGTAAGTTGAAAGGCGCGGCCACTTCCGGGCTGTCGGTGCTCACAATGATACTCAATAAATCATCCGGTTGGATTATGGCTTCATAATTCTGTGAATTGTCATAACTTTTGGCATTGTCGATTCCCTGAAAGTAAATGATATCTTTTCTCGATCCACAGGAAAAAAGAAAAACCGGCAACAGCAATAAGAGGAGATTTTTTTTCAAAAAGCGTATCATACTTGATTTTTAGGTTGCAAATATAGTATTTTTAAGGTTTGCATCTGCATGGTATCTGTGGGGAACTGATGGGATTTTATTTGTCCAGGGTCTGAAATATCGAGTTCATACTTTTGAATTCAGGCACGATTTTCTTCATTTTGGAAACGATTTCTTCGTTACTGATCACTTCAAAACAAACCAGCAGGTCAGAAATGGTCAGTCCCGTTTTTTCATAATCGTCGCAAATCTCTTCAGCGATTAATATCTTCTCATTGTGCGTTGCCAGTGTCTTTGAAGTGTCATTGAGCAATTCCTCATACAATTTCTCGCCCGGCCGTAGGCCAATAATCTTGATTTCGATTTCCTTATCGGGCGTAAATCCTGCAAGGCGTATCATTTTTTTGGCGAGGTCGATAATCTTGACCGGTTCGCCCATATCGAAGATGAATATCTCACCGCCTTTTCCCATCGCCCCGGCTTCGAGAACCAATTGGCAGGCTTCGGGAATGGTCATAAAATAGCGGATGATTTCGGGATGCGTGATCGTTATCGGGCCGCCTTCCTGGATCTGTCTGGTAAACAGCGGGACGATGGATCCGTTCGAACCCAACACGTTTCCGAAACGCGTCGTGATGAATTTCGTCACATGCTCTTTCTTCTGTATTTTTCTTTTTTCGTGCAAAGTCTGGATGTACTTTTCGGCGATCCTTTTGCTGGCGCCCATCACGCTGCTCGGGTTGACCGCCTTATCGGTGGAAACCATCACAAACCTTTCCACATGGTATTTGATGGCGAGATCGGCAAGATGCTTCGTTCCGATGACATTCGTATAGACGGCCTGCGACGGATTTTCTTCCATCAGAGGCACATGCTTATATGCTGCGGCATGGTAGACCACATCGGGTTTGTGGTCGATAAAAATCCGCTCCATCAATTCCTTGTTCCTGATATCGGCAAGGATGGAAATGATTTCCACCGTCCTTTCGTCGTTGTTGATTTCAAGGCTCAGGTTGTGCAGCGGCGTTTCGGCCTGGTCGAGGATGATGATTCTTAGCGGACTGAATCCCAAAACCTGGCGTGTAATCTCGCTCCCGATAGAACCTGCAGCGCCGGTGATCAATATCGTTTTCCCTTTGAGCTGTGCCGAAATGGAATTGGTATCGAGTACAATCGGTTTGCGTTCGAGCAAATCCTCAATGTCAAAATTCTTCACTTTTGTAGAGATCTGCTGCTGGTCTTCCCAGTCGGTGATCAACGGAACGGTGAATACCTTGAAGTTAAATTCGAGACATTCCTCAACCAGTGCGATGGTTTCTTCGCGGGACAGGCTTTTCTCGGCGATGATCAGCGCGTCGGCTTTCATCGCCCGCAAAATGACATGGATTTTCTTGTTCTGGTTTAATATCGGAAGGTTCAGGATGCTTTTCCCGGTTTTGACCTGGTTGAACTTATCGATGAAACCCATCAGCCTGAAACGGCTCGGGATTTCCGTGCGCAACGCATTGGCCACCGAAATCGCATTGGCGTCGGAACCATAAATCACGGCGTTGATGAGTTTTTTCTTGTCTTCAAAATTCATGTACTGCTCGAAAAAGAACTTCACCATAATCCGGAACAGGAACAGCAGCAGGAACGAAATCACGTAAGTGATGAACAAGCCCGTAGTCAGGAAAACCTGATGGTCGTAGATCAGTAATGAGGAATAGTTCACGATGAGCATCATGAAATAGGCCGTCGTGGTCGAAACCAAAAGCTTTACACCGTCTATAAACGTCGAATGCCGGATGATTCCCGCATAAGTGCGGTATACCAGAAAGAAGGCGGCGTTGACCAAAATATTGATGGTAAACTGAACGGCAACCGGCAGCGCGCTGACAAAATTAACGCTCAGGCTTGTAACAATCAGTCGGGTGATAATCAGCGCTACGAAAACAATAACGATATCTATAGAGAAAATAATCCACCTTGGCAGGTAGCCAATATTGCGAAATCTTTTCGCCAGAACGGAGTTCCTGATTACGTCAAAAATAGAGTCGGTCATTATCACTTTATTGAGCACCCAAATCTAAGCAATTTTAAGATTTCTATAACAATACTTTAGTACTTTTTTGCGGACCGCAATTTTAAAAAAAGGAATTGAAAACCGCAGCAATCCTTTCCCTGTCGGCATCTGTCAGATTCGATCCCGACGGCAGGCATAGCCCGTTTTCAAAAAGTGCTTGCGAAACCGTTCCGCCGTAATACGGGTATTGTTCAAAAACCGGCTGCAGGTGCATCGGTTTCCAGAGCGGACGGCTTTCAATATTTTCGGCTTCGAGCGCCAACCTGAGGTCTTCGCGCGTTTTCCCTGTAACCGAAGCGTCAACGGTAATCGCCGTAAGCCAATGGTTCGAGAAATAATCGGCATCGGGTTCCGATAAGACTTTCACACCCGGAACACTGCGGAAAAGGTCGACATAAAAATCGTGCATTTTCCTTCGCAGCGCGATGTGTTTGTCAAGTACCTGCATCTGTCCGCGCCCAATTCCGGCGCAAATGTTGCTCAAACGGTAATTGTACCCAATTTCACTGTGCTGGTAATGCGGCGCATTGTCCCTTGCCTGCGTGGCCAGAAAAACCGCCTGGTCTTTCAAGGCTTTATCTTTTACGACAATGGCGCCGCCGCCCGATGTCGTGATAATCTTGTTTCCGTTAAACGAAAGCACGCCCATATCGCCAAAGGTTCCGCAATGCTGGCCTTTGTAGGTGCTGCCCAAGGCTTCGGCACTGTCTTCGAGTATTGGGATTTGATATTTTTTGGCTATTTTTTTGATCTCATCGACTTTAAATGGCATTCCGTAAAGGTGCACGGCGATAATGGCTTTTGGTTTTTTACCTTTGGAAATTCTGTCTTTGATCGCTTCTTCGAGTGCAACGGGCGACAGGTTCCAGGTTTCCGGTTCGCTATCCACAAAAACAGGAATTGCGCCTTGGTATCGGATCGGATTGGCTGAAGCCGAAAACGTAAAGCTCTGGCAAATCACCTCATCACCTGCGCCAACGCCAAGCATTACCAAACCGAGGTGAATGGCAGCGGTTCCCGAACTCAAAGCGGCTATATGCGAATGTCCGCCGATGAAATTTTCGAGGTCCTGCTCAAAACCCGAAACGTTTGGCCCGAGCGGTGCGACCCAATTGGTGTCGAAAGCTTCCTGCACGAATTGCTGTTCGGTTCCGCCCATATGCGGTGAGGAAAGCCAGATTTTAGTATTTCCCATCTGATATTTATAATGCTATTGGATGAATTTGAAAAAAATATTTGGGGTCTTTTTCGACTTGTATTCTGAATAATCGGCGATATTCTCGAGCCTGTCGTTAAAAATCTTGTAGCCTTTCGAAAGGAAAAATTCAAAAATTTTATCCGCATCCGACTGGATTTCGATCATCAATGAAGGTTTGGCCCTTTCGATTGCATTTTTAAAGCCCTGCACGACGTTCCATTCGAAACCTTCCACATCGATCTTTACGAAATCCGGAAGTTTATCCGATGCTTCAAAATAACTGTCAAGCGTAATCACATCAACCGTTTCAGTAATTAATTTGGCATCGCTTTCCGCAGATTTTTCACGGCTCGTGATGAAACCCTCAAATTCGGGAACAAACGAATTGTTCTGTCCCGAAATCGGATCGATGTAAAAAGTAAGCTTTTCATTCACATCTCCCGCGCCTTTTTTAACCACGGTTACGATATTATTAAGTCCGTTTGGAAGAAACTTAATGTTCCTTTCGAGGTATTTTGCGTTTTTTTCACTTGGTTCGAAAACATCCACTTTTCCGTCTTTTCCTACCAAATCTGCATACAAAGTTGAAAAATAACCGATGTGCGCGCCAATTTCCAAAACATAATCGCCCGGTTTGATCCAATCCTGGAAAATCTTGATCGTATTGGCTTCCCTGTTTGCGCCATGGTACCAATATCCTTTGTGGTTGTATGTGTTGAGCAGGAATTTATGCTTGGTGTAATGGTGTTTTATCGCGGTATCGATGGCAGTTGCCTTGACAATTTTGAGTATGATTTTTCTTAATAATCCCATTTTATTGGTTGTTTATGATGCTTTTTAATTCGGTTAAGTTGTGGATTTTTTTCGACGGTAAATATATCAAATCTTTATTGAAATCCTGGGTATGGATATTTTCGCCGCTATCGAGCAGGCAAACGGTCGTCCAGCCGAGCTTATTCGGCGTGATGAAATCCTTGTTCACATTGTCGCTGATGTAAAAATAATCTTTGGTCCCGAATCGCGAAAATACCGCAAAGTTGCGCTCGTCGGGCTTTTCAGATCCGAATTCTTCCGAAATTACGATCAGGTCGAACAGGCTTTCGATATCGAGTGCCTTAATTTTATTGCGTTGGGTAATTGAGAATCCGTCGGTGATCAACCCCAGAAAATGGCCTTCTGCTTTCAATCCGAGCAATATTCTCCTGCTTTCCGAAAGCGGATCAAAATTCGGGATATGGTTCCGGTACATGGCTTTGAGTTCCGCCTTGATCGCATTTTTATAGCGGCTTTCAAGGTTTCCGAAAACATCTTCCTTGCCTTTATACCAGCCGAACATTTCGTCAAAAAGTGTATCGTTGGTTTCATCCAGGTGCAATGCGATGGCTGAAAAAGCCGATTTTAAATAATCGATTTCCTTTACCAGCGTATCGTCGAGATCAAAAACGATTGTCTTCTTTTCCATCAATGGTTGAAATTATGCACCAAAATCTCATCGTCATAACGCAGCATCATCAGATTTTCTTCCCAACTGTCAAACACCGGGATTTTCCTTTCGTGCTGCAGGTATTCCTGGATAATCCATTTCGGGAAATTGCCACCGGCGAGATAACTCAACGGATAGCCGCCGCCAAATCTGGGGTTGATTTCGATTCCGTAAATGCCGTCGTTTTCCTTATTGGCAAAAACCTGGAACGTGATGCAGCCGCGGAAACCCTTGACGTATTGCATTTTTTTCCAAAGGTCGTGTATGAATTTGGTCTTTTTAGTGACCGCTTTGTTGACTTCACCGTCGCGCACCTCGATGCGTTTCCTTGGAATGAAGCATTTAAGTTCGGAATTGCGGTCGTAGTAAAGGTCAATCGTAAATTCCGTGTGGTTCTTATGGTCGAGGTATTCGAGGAACATGAGTTTATCGTTCGAAAAATGGTATTCCGTGAGCTCCGATTCCTGTTTAATGATAAAATTGTCTACGCTGCGGCTGCCGTCAACCGGTTTGAGATACAGAGGCAAGGTATAATTCCCTTTATCAAATTCCTTCGCGCAATTGATGCCGTATTTTTCAAAAAACTGGTGCGTGAGCCGCTTATCGCGGAAAATTTTCATGACTTCATGGTCTGAAATGACGATATCGATGCCATTCATCCGGAACAGGTCGATACTTTCGGAAAGCGCAAGCAGTTCGGTATCGATGGTTGGAATGATCAGTTTGATATTGTGTTCCAAAGCCTGCCTGAGCAAATCCTGGATGTAGCCCGGCTCGGAAACCCGCGGCACTTTAAAATAATCATCCGCAATCATACAGGCCGACGAATATTCGGGGTTGGCGTCGGAGGCAAAAACCCGCGCTTCGGGAAATACGCTCTTGAGTTCGGTGCGAAAAAACCGCACGAGCGAAACGCGCCTTCCTGCCGAAGTAATCAAAATATTGTTCATTAGTTGTATCCGTTAAAAGGTTCGGTCATCTGTGAATTTTCGGGATTTATCCCTTCCGATTTGACGACTTTCTGAATGGTTTTCAAATAAATTCTGCAATCTAACATAAAGCTGACGTGATCGACATACCAGACGTCATATTCAAATTTCTTGTCCCACGAAATCGCATTCCTGCCGTTAACCTGGGCCCAGCCTGTGATTCCGGGTTTTATTTCATGGCGTCGGTTCTGGAAATCGTTGTACAGGTGCAAATAGCCGGTAAGCAATGGCCGCGGCCCGATCAGGCTCATGTCGCCGGTCAGCACATTGAGCAGTTGCGGGATTTCGTCGAGCGAGGTGCGGCGCACGAAGGCTCCGGCTTTGGTCAACCGGATTTCATCAGGAAGCAAATTGCCTTCTGTATCTTTCTTATCATTCATGGTTTTGAACTTCACGATCTTGAATATCTTTCCTTTCTTTCCCGGCCGCAGCTGAAAGAAATAGGGTTTTCCGTCATTGGCGAAATACAGCCAGACCGTTACCACCAGCAGTACCGGCGACAGCAGCAACAGCCCGATGAGCGCACCGATGAAGTCGATTACCCTTTTAAAGAAAAATCTATACATGCTGTTCCAGTTTTTTATATTCGGCGAGAATGGCTTCCCAGACTACTTTTTGCTCATAGCGCGAAACGATGCTTTGGCGTGCGGCATTCTGCAGTGAAATGTATAAATTTTTGTCCGAATACAACCTTTGCATGGCCTTAAAAATCGCGTCGGAATCCTTAACCGGAATAATGAGCCCGTTTTTTCCTTCCTCTATAATTTCGTTGCAGCCGTTGATGTCGGTTACGATGCACGGCAAACCCATCGCACCGGCCTGCAGCACAACATTTGGAAAACCTTCACGATAGGTCGGGAAAACCAGCGCGTTTGAAATGTTGAGATACGGACGCACGTCATACATAAATCCGGTGTGCACGACGAACCGGCTGTTTTGGATTTTGGCTAAAGTCTCGGGCAAAAGCGGATCGAGGTCGGTTTCATAATCGCCGACGAGCAATAATTTCGCGTTCGGATATTGATTGTGAAGCTTTTCGAATGCCGCGATGAGTTCGTTAATCCCTTTGTCTTTTACGAGCCTTCCGACAAAGATAAATACAAAATCACCCTCCGAAAACCCAAGTTCCATCTGGAGTTCTTCATTTTGCTGTTCGCTGAAAAGCTGCGGGTCGAAATGGGACGTGTTGATCCCGTTCGAGCTTCCATTGGCCAATACTTTTAGCTTTGCATCGGGGCAATATTGGTTCTCTTTTATAATTTCGAGAAGTCCGCGTGAATTCGGGTATACTTTTGTCGCACAGGCATACGTGAGTTTTTCTACAACATCGAGGATTTTTCTTTTTGCTCCTTTCGCTTCGAGCAACGGCAGTCCGGCAACGGTGTGCAGGCGGTTCGGGACACCGGCGAGTTTTGCAGCCATCATACCTACGATTCCGGCTTTTGGCGTATGCGAATGTACGATGAACGGTTGTTCCTTTTTGAAGAATTTATACAGATTCCACATCGATTTCAAATCCTGAAACGGCGTAATCTTTCGCGTCATTTCTACAGCATGCGTGGCGGTTTGCTGCGACTGCCCCACTTTTTCAAGATGCGATTTATCCGAAGAAATGATGGTCACATCGTAATGCGCCGTCATGAAACGCAGTTGGTTTTCGAGCAGTTTTTCCAATGAGATGGGCACTGTGGTGATGCGGAAAAGTTTCTTTTTCATATTCATAACTTGGAATGCATTTCTATCATTGTGGCCGATTCAAATCCGAATTCGCCTTTAAGCAATTCAAAATATTTAAGGATTTCCTCCAGGTCTTCGAGGTTCTTTTCTGTCGAATAACCGAAATTATGCGGATGCCACCACAGGTGGTAACAGCGGTTGTGTTTCGCCGCATGCCGCATTTCCGATTTGATTCTTGACATTTTGAAGTTGCTGATGAATTTTTCCTTTTCCGTAAACGGACGCAAAAAACGGCTTGCGGGAACCATCGTAATTCCATTTGCGGAAACTTGCGGCATTTCATATGTCAGTGTGCTGCTGATGGGCAACAAAGTGTCGAAAGCCCTTGCAATCGCAGCGGTTTTCGCTTCCGTTTTCCAAAACCACACATCGGGATTGGTTCGCACCGTTTTAATCCCGTTTCCTTTCGCAATAGTGAGATAATCCGAATTGAACTGGTTTCTCGGAAAAACCAATGATTGCAATTCGACGTTAAAATTGGCTTTCGCAATTGCCCGCGCCGCCTGTAAATCGGCAGCAAATTGGGCTTTCGTCTGGCCGGGTTCGTTGCAGTAATAATGCGCAAAAGTATGCGTTCCCAATTCCTGGTTGGGTGTTTTGAGGATTTCGCCAATGAGTGACGGCGCATAATGGTACGGATCGTCGTTTTCATCGGCGCCGACTTCCTTATTATCGATCAAACTATAATAAGACAATGCTTTGTTGTTGTATGACGGCCTTTCTTTCGGGCAAAATTCAAGCAATTGTGCCTTGTCTTTGGCAAACAAAAATCCGACCGTCGCCCAGGTCGCATGGATATCGTATTTTTCAAAAAGCGTCAAAACCACCGGAATGCTTTTTCGGGTCGCGTCAAAATAACCTTTCTTTACATTGAGGTCCCATTTTTCAGCGGCGCCCCAATGCAGTTCGAAATCGAGCGATATGATGAATGTCCCGTTTGCCATTTTAAACCGTGTCAGAATCTGAATAACTAAGGTACCAATTTTCCCGTTTGTTGATTATTTCCGAAAATTCTTCCTGAAAAGAACGCGCACCGAAATGCAGTTCGATCGGGCGGAATTTTTCAGGCAGGCTCATGAAAGCACTTTTCTTATAAGTCCCAAAATTCGGTGAATGCGCCAAACACCAGCTCAGGATGCAATCTGCCTTTTGTTTCTTAATCTGATGCACGGCGTAATCGAGCAATTGCTGCCCGGATTTTGGGTTTTCAATATCATAAATCAACTCCATGATATAACCCACTTTACCATTGTGCTTGTCTTTGACGGCATACACCGCAAATCCGCAATAGTTATTTTGGGCATCGTAGCAATGCACAATTTTGTAATCTTCGTTTGGTTTTTGGACGTAGCGCCAATCGAGGTAAGCCGTTTTTCTTTCGACGGCGACAGCGATATTTTTTGAGAATTTCTCCCATATCCCATTGGCCACTTCGGGGAAATTATTGGATTCTTTGAGCGTGAAATTCTTATCGGCCTTGAATCCTGAAAACGACAAACTGATATTCGGCAGGAATTTTAGGAATTTAATCTTATCCGTAAAATATTTCGAATGCAGTGGTTTGATCAAAAAAGGCACCGGATCAAGCACTTTCCATTCGAGTTTCTTTTCAAATCCGTGGATGGAATTGCCATTCGGGAAACCATAGACGAGCGCCACTTTATTGTCGGCCGCATTCCGGTAAACGCTTTTTGCAAGATTGATAAAAAGCCCTTTGCCACGGTAATCGATATCGGTGATCGTATCGAGCGATTGCGTCCCGACGGCAGTTTGGTTTCCAATTTTAAACCGGACGCACGAAACGGCATAAATCGCTGCGGTTTTGCCCTTTTCAGAATCGAAGGCGATGTCGACAAAAGCATTGGTTTCGGTGTTCTTAAAAAACTGCCATTCGATATTTTCCTTTTTCTTCGGACTGCCGTTCTGGTCGAAGCAATCTTTGTAAACATCGATCGTTTCGGGGTTAAGCGGCTGTATCTTATAATTTTCCATAGTTGAATCTTGACCGATTAAATGTAGCGCTAATTTTTCGGGCGCAATAAATTTTCATACAGATTAACATGCCTGTCGACCATAATCTGCATGTCGTATTGTTTGATATGATTGAGTCCTTTGCTCACCATCGTTTGATTCAAATCCTTATCGGTAGTGATTGCCATGATTTTTCCGGCAAGTTGTTTGGGATTTTCCTTTTCGAAAAGGAAACTTTTATCCGGAACGATGTCGTTGATTCCGGGAACATCCGAACCCAGAAATGGTTTCCCGCTCGAAAGTGCCTCGAGTGTAACGCCCGAAAATCCCTCAAAAAAGGAAGACAAAATATTGATATCGGCAGATTTCATGAGTTTCGGGATATCGGTGCGGAAACCTAAAAAATGCACGCGTTCCTGCCGCTGCAATTCATTGGCGAGTGTCTGTGCTTTTCCCATTTCAGGTCCGTCGCCCGCAAGGAAAACGTGAAAATGATGCGGCAAGAGTTCCAATGCCCTGATAATCGTCTGCTGGTCTTTCTGGTAATTGAAACGCGACGCCATAAACAATTTAACATTGTTTTCCTGAAGGTTGAAATGTTTGCTGAAATAAACCACATCGTACGGTTCGGCAGCTGTAAATTTCTCCACATTGACGCCGTTTTCGATAATCCGGATTTTATTGATTTGGGAAGGCAGCCAGTTCCGCAGCATCGCAGCAACATTTCCTGAAATCGCCACAATCGCATTATAGCGCGCATACATGAAATTCTCGATCGGCTGCAGGTAACCTTTGGTCATGCGGCGGTTCTGGTTGTTGTGTTCGGTGAAAACCATGACGGGGAAATTTTTCATCAATCGTGAAGCTATCGAAGCAAAATACAGGCACGGAAACAGATGCACATGAAGCACGTCGGGCTTTTCGGATCTGATTGCCTGCATCAGTTTTTGAATCAGTTTGAGGTTTCGGAAACCGCCGTTGCTTAACGTAATGACTTTGATACCGGCGTTTTCTACAGATTCAATGTAAGTCGGCTCTTCCAAAATCGAGGAAAGCTGTATAATCCTGACTTCGTGTCCCTGATTGACATAAAACGGCAAACTGTCTACCAACAGCTTTTCGGCGCCGCCTTTACCGAGGCTCAAACAAAGGTGCATAATTTTCATGGCCTATCTGGTTTTAAGTCTGATGTAAACGTTGAGCAGCAATCCGAACGGAAAGGCGAGAAAAATCAGCAACGGATTCCCGGCCTGTTTCAGCAGCCCAAAATCTTTGGTGAAAATCGCACCCGAAACAAGATGCGTGGCGCTGCGGAATTTTTCCTTAAAACCGGCATCCGACTTGATTTTCTCAATGCGCACAAAAGCAAATCCGCGTGGGTTTTTGCGATATTGGCGTAAGATATTTTTGGAAGATCCGTCTTCGAGGTATTCGACCACAACCAGCGGCTTATTGACCGGTTTGAGTACGTAATCCTTATCGATTAGCGCATACAGATAACCCAACGGGACGAAGTTCTCTCCCTGAAATAATGGATATTTCGGGTATTTTCTTACGATCTCGGTTCGGTAAACGAGTTTCTTGTCGCCATAAGCGTGGTGCTTCCGATACAGATCGGTCAACGTGGTTTCGGTGAGGTTTTCGGGAATCGCGACGCCGGTGATGTTGCCCGATTTATCGATATCGAGTCCGACCAGCCCTGCAAATTTCGGTTCAAGGTTTTTGGTGTTTTCAAGAATGGTTTCGATGGCATCATCGGGCATAAAATCATCCGAATCGATGCACACGTTGAATTCCGTTTCAATCACCGCGTAAGCCGTATTATGTGCGCCGTGCATGCCTTGGTTCTGTTGGAAAATATAACGGATTTCGATCTTATTTTCGGCCTGCCATACTGCCACCTTTTCTTTAGTATCGTCGGTCGAGCCGTCATCCACCAAAAGCCATACGAAATCTTTGGCTGTTTGCCGTACGAGGCTTTCATAAAGCTGGTGCAGGCAATAGGCGCGGTTGTATGTGGGCGTAAAAACGGTAACGGATTTCATCTGGGCGGAATTTAATATTTCGAAAACACGATGTTGAGCATATAGGTAAACAGGAAATAAAACAGGATAATGTTGCCGATGAGCAGGTGCTGCTTCGTAAAAAGTTTGCTTTTCAACAACGGATAAATGATAATCAGCGCGAGCATAAACCACGACAGATAGGCGAAACGGTTGGAATAATTGGCCCGGATAACCAGGATCCAGAATCCATTCGCAATGAGATAGGTATTGAACATCTGCGCATAAAGCGGGTCGTCGTATTTCTTCTTATAGATGTAATACCAGCCTGCAAAAACCCCGGCGGCGCTGTACAAAAGGAAATCCCATCGAAAACCGGTACTGCTGAATTTCTCCACAAGCTCGTCATTCTCTACAAGGTAATTTGTGAGTTTATCGTCGTCGCCAAAACCGAAAGTAAGGAAAAGATTTTCCCAGAATCCGCCAAGGGCAAGCGATAGCGGAATAGCCAGGAACCAAGCCCGGAGGTACATTTTCGTATCTTTATAATACATCGCCGCGATAAAAGCGCCAGACGTAATGAGCAATGATTTGTGGAAAGAGACCGCCAGCAAAATGATAATCAGCCGCAGGTATTTCTTTTCGGTCGTAAAGACAAATAAAAATATCGATGTGGCGACCCCATTTCGCAATCCGTTGGTTGCAGAACCCCAGAAAGACAAGGAGATGATGAGCATAAAGAAACTGTAGAACCAAAAGTCCTTAAACAGTTTTTTGGACACAATATAAAACGGGATGATATAAAGGAATGCGATTGTAAGAAAGAAAAACTGTGGCTCCATGATGTAAGAACATCCTTTCATAAACAGTTCGAATCCGACATCCTTACCTTCGAGATTCAGCGGCGCACCATCGAGATAATTGACAAAATAGATGTTGTACATTCCCATATCGCCAAAGTGGCTGAACGTAATCGGACGCAACCCGATATAAACGATCGAAAAGACCAAAAGGAAAATCCCAAGCGCATTCTTCCCTTTCAGATTAATCCTGTTTCCAATCTCATGCTGCTTCGACTGCATGTAAACCATCAGCACGATAAACAGCAGCAGGTTGTAGAATACATCGTCGTAACTTGGAACCGGAATAAAATCAATCATGCAGTTGTGGTTTTTTTGGAGCCTTTCATTGTAGTTGACGCGAAAAAGGCAAATGTAGGGAAATTAGGCAAATTTGGGATGATGCTTCTTGTTTTTTCGGCGGAAATTAGAGTCCATAAAAAAGCGTTTCGGTTGGGAAACGCTTTAGTTTAGATAGTAAAGTTATTAGCGACAAATTCAATATTATTTATTTGTAGCGTTTTAGCTTCTTTTGGGATTTGCCTGGATTAGCCGATTCCACATGGCCATAACAAATTCCGGCTTGAAACGGTTGACATTGGCTTTGGCTTTTAACGACATGTCGGCTCTTATTTTGGCATTCCGGATCAAATGCAGTATTTTTTCGGCCAAATCATCCGTATCGCCGGGTTTGGCTAAAATTCCGTCCTCGTTTTCGATGAGGATGCTGCGCGGCCCGGTCGGACAATCGAAAGCGACTACGGGCAATCCGTGTGAAAGCGCTTCAAGCAAAACCATCGGAAAAGTTTCGAATCTGGAACTCATGACATAAAATTCAGATTCGAGCAGTTTTTGGCTCACGTCTGAAATCGCGTCGTTGATTTCGAATTTATTTTGGAAATTATAAGTTCGGAGTTGGTTGCGAAGCGCTTCTTTATCATCGCCATTTCCGAAAACCTGTGCACTCCAGCCTTCCACTTTACCATCGATTTTGGCCCAGGCTTCAATCAATAAATCATAGCCTTTCTGGTAACTCATGCGCCCCAGCGAAACAATCTGTTTCTTTTTGGCTACAGCCGAATCGGGTATGTCGCCTTCAAAAAAATTCGGGATGATGATGCCATTTTTCCGTTGGTAATGGTCGAATTCATCGCGGTTAAGGAAAATGATATTGGTATACCGATTCTCAACAAATTTGATGAACAAGCCCGCGATCTGCTTCTTCATTTTAACGAAGGCCGAAGCATTTTGGTAACCCAACTGGAAACCGTAATAAGACGTATGGTATTCGTTATAAATAGGATAGCCTTTGGCAAGAACCGGAAGCACAAAACGGATCCACGTGAGTGAAATCAGGAAAATCGCATCGGGTTTAAAACTGCGGATTTCGCGTTGCAGGGTTTTGTAATGTTTTGGAAATTGCCTGATGTTTTTCGGGCTGAAATAACTGTGCCCTGCTACATAATCTATATCCAGACCGACATGCTTCACTCTTGCCGACAGCGGATAGCAAACCGGCTTCCCATGCTGCTCTGAAGTGATTAATAAAACCTCGTAACCAAACACATCCGCCCAGTAATTGAGTTTCTGGATCAGGATTTTCTCCGCACCGCCGTGCAGATAGACTTGTTCGGTGATGTAAATGATTCTCATCTTCTTTTGATCAGGTCGATAAAAAACTGGATATTTTTGTAGCCGAAAATATTCATCGCTTTCATCTTCAGGATGTTCCGCCATTTTTTGTGGAACGGAATCCAGGATTTGGCAAAATGATGGATGCAACAGGAATTTTCGGTCAGGTCAATATTGCCGGTCACGTAGCTTTTCGGGCAGAAATAATCGTTCGGATAAAACGCCACATAACCCTCAATTTCCTGAAACTTATTGTTCATGACAAACCCTTTGGGTAGCATCATTTCGGTAATGATGAAGGTATTGGAAGTCGTTTCCAAAGTGCCGTCGGGTTTCACAAACGGCTTATTGTCGTAATACGCGAGCAATTCAGTTACCCATTTTCCGCCTTTTTCGCTCGCCATAATTCCGGTAGGAACGTTCTGCGGATTCTCAAAACCTGAAAAAGCTGCGTGGTGCAGGAAACCGTCGAGCGATTTCAGGACTTCAACATCGGTATCCATGTAAATCCCGCCCATCTTTTCGAGCGCATACAAACGGCAGACATCCGAAATGAAAGCGAATTTGCGGTTTTCCAAAGCCTGTTTCGCAAAGATAAATTCGTCGAGCGGAAAATTGCTCTCGTTCCATTCGACAATCTCATATTCGGGCAGGAATTTCTTCCACGAGTCGAGGCATTTCACGGCCAAAGGCGGCAGCGGATTTCCGCCGAACCAGCAATAATGGATAGTTTTCGGGATCATTGCAATTTCTGTTTTATAAAATCGATGATGCGTTCGTTGGCTTTTCCGTCGCCATACGGATTGTGCGCTTTCGACATTTTGGTGTAGATCGCCGCGTCATTGAGCAATTCGAAAGCCTTTTCGGAAATCGTTTCGGCATTCGTCCCAACCAATTTTACGGTTCCGGCATCAAGCGCTTCGGGCCTTTCGGTGGTTTCACGCATCACCAGCACCGGTTTCCCCAGCGATGGCGCTTCTTCCTGGACGCCGCCCGAATCGGTAATAATCAGATAGGATTGCTTCATCATCCAGACGAATGACGGATAGTCGAGCGGGTCGATCAAATGGATATTCTTATGGTTGGAAAGTAGTTTCAATACCGGTTCCTGCACATTCGGGTTCAGGTGCACGGGATAGACGATTTCGGTGTCAGAATTTTCAGCAATATTCGCCAATGCCTTGCAGATATTGAGGAATCCGTCGCCGAAATTTTCCCTTCTGTGCCCGGTAACTAAAATGACCTTCTTCGAGAAATCGACTATCGCCTGAAGTTCTTCAATTTTTTTATTGGTGAACTGCTTGTCGAGTTTTTCCACAGTCCAAAGCAGCGAATCGATGACGGTATTTCCCGTAACGGCAATATTCTCTTCGCGTATTTTCTCGCCAAGCAAATTGCTCTTTGAAGTTTCCGTCGGTGCGAAATGATAATCGGCAATCCTGGCCGTAATCTGGCGGTTGACCTCTTCGGGAAAAGGCGCGTATTTGTCGTAAGTGCGCAATCCGGCTTCCACATGCGCCGATTTAATCCCGCGATGGAATGCAGCCCATGCACAGATACTCGAGGTTGTCGTATCGCCGTGAACAAGTATCAGGTCGGGTTTCGCTTCCGTCAAAACGGCATCCATCTTCATAAAAATACGGCTGCTGAGTTCGTTGAGCGACTGGTTGGGCTTCATGATATCGAGGTCGTAATCGGGGACAATCTCAAAAAAATCCAACACCTGGTCGAGCATTTCGCGGTGCTGCGCGGTGACACAGACTTTCACTTCGTAAGCTGTTTTCCTGAGACTGTGCACGAGTGAGCACATCTTGATGGCTTCAGGCCGGGTTCCGAAACAGACGAGTATTTTTTTTGCCATGTTATGCCGATTGGTTTTCAGGAATTCCGGCTTTGACAAACGCCCGGCATTTGGCCTTAAGCGGTTCGGCAAGCGCGTGGTGCTTTTCCAGATTCTTTACAATAGTGTCTTTGGTGATTTTGCCTTCGAGTCCGAAATTCGAGCTGAATTTCCCGGTTTTGCTGTCGACATCGATGCGGTTAAACAGTTCGAGGATTCCGTCAAACCGGCATGAATCCA
>DATHGE010000216.1:0-4719 GCA_035317805.1 Flavobacterium sp.
TATGTTCAATGTTCAGTCCCATAAATCTTCTGGTCTGCTGCCCGAAAGTGGAATTGTTCTCCACCGAAACCTCAATCGGCGTATTCGATGCCTGCAGTGCCGGATCCAAAATCTGGACACGTCCTGCCTGATAATTCACGCTGTAATCTACCCCTTCAACAAGCACTCTTCCGCCCGCGGTTACTACAACTGAACCTTTCGGCACGTTGAAAGCGCCAATCGGAATACCGTCGCCACCCGAAGACTTGAATTTTCCGCGCAGTTGGTATTTGTTCTTATCGCTGTCCTGAAGCGCCTGCGACTGCGTTTTGCGGTACATGCTCCAGAAAACATATTTCTGCTGGTTGGCATTATAGGTGTTCGGATCGGAATAAGTTTCCGTACCGTTGCTCAGTTTCTGCCAGATTAATTTTGAGAAAGGCTCGGTCGTCGTAAAGATCAATCGGCCATTCTGCGTATCGACAGTCAAACCTGGGAGGAAATCGAAAAATCCGTCCCCGCCGGCCTGCGGATCGTTGTTGTAATTTAATTTATCGACGTTGAAAACCTTCAATAAAGGCGTTTCGGCAACCTCATTTCCTGGCGTTGGAGTCGCAGGGAAAGGAACGCCATTCGGGCTGATATAATTCAGCGGCGATGGATCGGAATACAAGATATTGAACCTGAAATCTTCCTGCTCCAACTGATAAGCGCCCGGAATCTGATAGATGTTTTTCATCATCAAATTCCATATCGGAGCTTCTGTGTTGGTCAGGTTACTTTTAAGCATTTTCAATACCAACGTCTGTGTCGTAATGCTTTCCGGCTGGCCGGTATTTGGATCGGTCGGGCCGGATTGCGTGGCATCCACACCGTCATTTCCAAATTCACCCACCTGATAAACCGTCGATCCGATCGTGTATTGATAGGCCACGGCGAGCACTTCGTCGTTGGCGAGTTTCTGCTGCAGCGAAATGTAACCCAGTTGCGGGTTAAAGGTATATTCGTTCGGCGTTAATTTTCTTGCGTTTTCAAGTTTCGAATAATCCTGGCTTTCTACCGGCGTAACGGTATTGAATCCTGCATTTGCCGATGAGATTTCCCTGATGTTAGGATTCAGGTAACCCGCGCTCGTGGCAATGAGTCCGGGATTGTACTTGTTGTTTTTATTGTCTACCGGAGAATCTGGCGCGACGTTGAAGAAATTTCCAGGGACAGGATTTGGCGTATTTATGATTACCAGATTGTTGTCCGGAATTAAGGCATTGGTCAACGGATCGGTCAGTCGCGATTCCCCCAAATCCTGGAGCGCGATGATGTTCCGCAGGTTATTGTTTGTCGTACTGATCCTGTTCTGCCTGTTGGTGATCCAGACCTCCATTCGCGTAATCTGCACGCGGCTGTCGATAAACGGGTAATTCTTGAGCGACTGGTCGTATTTGTTCCTGAAATACTGCGACAGGAAAAAGTGCCGGTCGGCATCATAATCCAAAGCGAAAAAGTCGAAATCCTGAATGGTCGCGCCGCCTTCTGCAGTTACCGTTTTGGTTTGCGATTTCTGTTCAGAGAAGATCCCGGTAACGGTTGTGCGTCCGAATTGCAATTGCGCTTTCACGCCGAAAAGGCTCTGTGCGCCCCGAATCAGCGAGCTGTTGAGCGGAAGGCTGACGTTTCCGACTTCGATTTTCTGGATGATATCATCTTCCGTCGGCGTATATTCTAATTTAATAAGGTTCTGGAAAGCAAAAGTCGATTCGGTGTCATAATTCGCAGTGACCTGTAATCGTGTCCCTACTTTACCCATCAAACTCATGCTGATCCTTTGGTCGAAATCGAAAGTCGTTGTCTTGCGATTCCGTGGCGAAAGTGCCGGATTGTCTTGTCTGGTATGGCGTACGCCGAGATCAATTTCGACAGAACCCGTTGGTTTTACATCAATCGTATTGCTTCCGAAAATCGATTCGAAAAACCCAGAATTGACATAATACCGCGGCAATAAATCTTTCTTGGCTTCTTCGCTACCTTCTTTTTTGCCATCGATGGCGTCTGATTTTTTCTTGAAATAATTGCGCATCGATTCCCTTTGCACGAGCTGTTCGTATTCCTTTGGCGTCAGGATAATCGGGTAGTTGATATTGAAGTCATCAACCTTATTGGTATAGATATAACGGTCGGTTACCGGATCATAGGTATAGGCTTCGATAATACTTGGCGGATTGTTCATCTGCAATGAACCCGTGCTGAATCCGGTTTTTGTTGAATCCTGAACCTCGGTGTCTTCGTCAACTTGCGCCTGCAGACCAAAACTAAAAAGGAAAACCAATGCGCAGGCACTGATCTTCACGATAGATTCGATTTTTTTAAGGTAAAATGTTTTCAAGTACTATAAATTTTTTAATGCCTGTTTGATAATTGTTTCCACGGAAGCATCGGGGTTATCTTTCGCTATCCTGTCAACCACCTTCTCTGCCAATTTTTTGTTAAAGCCCAAAACCTCCAAAGCAGATAACGCTTCATCCTTATTTGTATTGTTTGCAATCATTGAAACTTCGTCCAAATCATAGAGTTTTAACACTTTGTCCTTGAGATCCAGGATGGCGCGTTGTGCCGTTTTGGTTCCGATGCCTTTTATCGACTGGATGGTCGCCAAATCCCCAACGGCCAAAGCCTGTATAATCTGCTTCGGATCCAAAGAAGAAAGCATCGTTCTCGCAATGCTCGCGCCAATGCCAGAAACGGATAACAACATCTTAAAGATTTCGCGTTCCGATTTCTCGACAAAGCCGAAAAGCGTATGTGCATCTTCCTTAATCTGTAGGTAGGTAAAAAGCCTGATGGTTTCGGTTTGGGGGAGCAAAGAATAAGTATGCAGCGAAATGTTAACGTGATATCCGACGCCACCGCAATCAATCACGACTTCGGTTGGCGTTTTTTCCACTAATTTCCCTTGTAAATGTGCTATCATATTGGTGTTAAAGTAATGCCAAATATAGCAAAAAACTTTAATTGACCGATATCGGAAATACCGGTTATATTTTTACATCGAAATTTTTGAGCCTTTTGTGTTTTTCCTGCGCATCAACGACCGCTACCGCAGCCATATTGACCATTTCCTCGACGCTCGCGCCCAACTGGAATATGTGCACCGGTTTTTCCATGCCGAGCATAATCGGCCCAACAGAATCAACGTTGTACAACTCTTTAAGCAGCTTATACGTAATATTCGCCGCTTCGAGATTCGGGAAAATCAGGGTGTTGACTTTTTTTCCCGCGATTTTCGAAAACGGAAATTTTGCCTTCAGCATGTCGTGGTTCAATGCAAAATCGGCCTGGATTTCACCGTCAACAACCATATCCGGATAATATTTGTGCAGATAAGCGACGGCTTCCCTCACTTTTCCGGCGCTCGGATCGGTCGATGAACCGAAATTCGAAAACGATACCATGGCAATCACCGGTTCCATCCCAAACATGCGTACGGTTTTAGCCGTCATCAGTGCAATTTTGGCCAGATCGTCCGAAGTCGGGTTCGGATTGATTGCCGTATCCGACAAAAACATCGGCCCGCGGTTGGTCATCATCATGTTCGTCGTGGCGATAATCGAAATTCCGGGCGCTTTCCCGATCAGCTGCATCATCGGCTTTACCACCGACGGATAACTGCGTGAATATCCCGTAACCAAAGCGTCGGCTTCGCCCTCGTTCACCATCATGGCGGCGAAATAGTTTCTTTCGCGCATCCATTTCTGGGCATCCAAAAGTGAAATGCCGCGACGTTGGCGCGATTTCCAGAAAATCTCCGCATAATGCAACCTTCTGGCGTCTTCTTCTTTAGTTTTTGGATCGTAAATCGGCACTTCGGCGTCAAAACCGAGTTCTTCTTTTAGTTCGAGAATGACTTCCCTATTGCCCAATAAAATCGGATAACCGATGCCTTCTTCGAGAACGATCTGTGCGGCTTTCAACACGTCGAGATGGTCCGCTTCGGCGAAAACAACTCGTTTCGGTTCGGTCCGCGCACGGTTCGTAAGCAATCGCACCATCTTATTGTCGGAACCAAGCCTTTCTAAAAGTTCTTCTTCATATTTTTCCCAATCATGGATCGGATGCAAAGCCACGCCCGAATCCATCGCCGCCTTGGCTACGGCCGGTGCGACCATCGTAATCAGCCTTGGGTCGAATGGTTTTGGGATGATATACTCGCGTCCGAAAATCAGTTTCGTTTCGCCATAAGCGATATTTACCTGTTCGGGAACGGATTCCTTAGCCAAAGCCGCAAGCGCTTTCACGGCGGCCATTTTCATTTCTTCGTTGATTTTTGTCGCACGGACATCAAGTGCGCCGCGGAAAATGTATGGAAAACCCAATACGTTGTTCACCTGGTTCGGATGGTCGGAACGCCCGGTGGCCATAATGATGTCTTTCCTGGTGGCGATCGCGACGTGGTAATCGATTTCCGGAATCGGATTGGCCATCGCGAAAACGATTGGGTCGTTGGCCATTCCCAACAGCATTTCGGGCGTAAGGATATTTCCGGCGGAGAGCCCGAGGAAAACATCCGCGCCAAGCATCGCCTGGCCTAAAGTCGCATTGCTACTGATTTTTTTGGAATATTTCCTTTGCAGCGGCGAAAGATCGGTACGGTCGTCAGACAATACGCCGTCTTTGTCGAACATGATGATATTTTCGGCTTTTACGCCAAGCAGTACATACAGATTGGCACAGGCCAGCGCGGCAGAA
>DATHGE010000217.1:0-4395 GCA_035317805.1 Flavobacterium sp.
CCTTCCGATTAAAGTATCGCGCAATGTTCCGCCGCCAACAGCCGTCACGAAGGCAATGATAAAAACGCCAAAAGGGTCGAGTTTTTTATTGATTGCCGTGAGCGCGCCAGACATGGCAAACGCCATCGTACCGATAATATCCAGAAGGTAGAACATGAATTTGGGTGTATTTTCCACAAAATTAAATAAAATCCCACAGATAATGCTTTCCGCGTAAAAACATTCAGTTTTAATCATTAATATTGTCGTTCTTTTTTTAGTTTTTTTTAACTTTTTGATCGCATACCAAAACAAAACACGATTTTAAAATCCTCTTTATGAAAAAATTATTTTTTACCCTTTTATTATTGATCTGCGCGGTCGCCTCTGATTATGCACAGCAGGGCGATAGCACGGCGGTGAATATTGCCGCCATCGAAAACTCATTGAAATACCAAACCGGCAACATCAAAATGACCGGGGGAAACGCCACGCTCAATGTTCCTAAAGGCTTTAAATTCCTCGATGCCAAACAAACCCAGCACGTACTTACCGATTTGTGGGGAAATCCCGAAGACCTGTCGGTTTTAGGTGCGCTGGTCCCCGAAAAGAAAGGCGTGTTGGCTGATGACAGTTGGCTGTTTACCGTAACCTACGACAATATGGGTTTTGTAAAAGACGACGATGCTAAAGACATGGACTATGATGAATTGTTGGTCGATCTGAAAGAAGATATCAAAAAGGAAAACGAGCAACGCGCGAAAGACGGACTTCAGACCGTATCGCTTATCGGCTGGGCTTCCAAACCCTATTATGACGATAACAGAAAAGTATTGCACTGGGCCAAAGAATTGCATTTTAGCGAGCAGGTCGGCAATACGCTCAATTACGATTTAAGGGTTTTGGGACGCAAAGGTGTTTTTATCCTCTCGGCTGTGGCTTCAATGAAGGAATTGCCTGAGGTGAAAGCCAATATGGAAAATGTGATTTCGAGTATTAAATTCGACGAGGGCAACCAATATGCCGATTTCGATTCGGGCACCGATACGATTGCCGCCTGGACAATTGCCGGATTGGTGGCCGGAAAAGTGCTTGCGAAAGTTGGTTTCTTCGCGCTGATCCTCAAATTCTGGAAGCTGTTGGTTTTAGCAGTCGTTGGTGGATTTGGCGCCATCAAGAAATTCCTTTTCGGAAAAAAAGACCAGGTGACGACCAATCCGGATAAGGAAGACGAAGAGCCAACCCAGCAAATCGCACAGGAATAACAAATACATCATGAAATTAATCAGTTCGATACAAAATCCATTTATAAAATCATTGGTGCAATTGCAGGAGAAAGCCAGATCCCGCAGGCAAACCGGGACTTTTTTAATCGAAGGGCAACGCGAAATTTCACTTGCCGTAAAAGGCGGCTATGAAATCGAAACGGTTTTGTTTTATCCGGAACTGATTTCCGACACGAGCGTCAGTCAACTGGTGCAACAATCCCAAATTAACAAATTAACGAATTCACAAATTCCGCTTATTGAAATCAACCGAGAAGTCTTCGAAAAGCTCGCCTATCGCGACACGACTGAAGGCGTAATCGCTGTGGCAAAAAGCAAATCATTGGGATTGTCTGATTTGAAATTATCGGATAATCCTTTGATTTTGATTGCCGAGGCGACCGAAAAACCCGGCAATATTGGCGCTTTATTGCGAACTGCCGACGCCGCGAATCTTGATGCGGTGATTATCGCCAACCCCAAAGGCGACTTATACAACCCGAATATCGTGCGTTCGAGCGTGGGCTGTTTATTCACCAATAATATTGCAACTGGTTCCACATCAGAAATTATCGCTTTTCTAAAAGAACGCAACATCAATTTTTATTGCGCCACGTTACAAAATGCAACAAATTACGACACACAGGATTATACACAGCCGACCGCATTGGTGGTTGGAACCGAAGCCACGGGACTGACTCAGGAATGGCGCGATGCGGCAACGCAGAACATTATCATCCCGATGCAGGGCCAAATTGACTCGATGAACGTTTCAGTGGCGGCGGCGATTTTGATTTTTGAGGCCAGGAGGCAGCGGAAATTTAGTTGAGACACTCTAAACAAAAGCAAATGACAAAAACAATGTTCCTGTTGCTGCTGATTTTCGGCATAAACGCTTCTGCACAAATTACGGCGCCCCAAGTCGATGAATTGGTTGAACGGACACTGAAAACATTTGATGTGCCCGGAATTGCGGTGGCGATCGTCAAAGACGGTAAAGTGGTGATTTCAAAAGGTTATGGTGTCAAATCGATCCTTACCAAAGAGAAAGTCGACGCCAATACGCTGTTCGGGATCGCTTCCAACAGCAAAGCTTTTACCACTGCGGCACTCGCAATGTTAGTCGATGAAGGGAAATTAAACTGGGACGATAAAGTCAGCCAATACATCCCGGATTTCAAAATGTACAACAATTATGTGACGGACGAATTTACGATCCGCGATCTGCTCACGCACCGCAGCGGGCTCGGACTCGGCGCCGGCGACCTCATGATCTGGCCCGACGGCAATAATTTCACGACCAACGATATCATCCAAAACCTTCAGTTCCTGAAACCGGTGTCGGCTTTCCGCACAAAATACGATTACGATAACCTGTTGTATATCGTTGCAGGCGAAGTCATCCATCGCGTAAGCGGGAAAACCTGGAACGAATTCATCGAAGAGCGCATCCTGACGCCTTTGCAGATGGACAAAACCGCTTCAACATTCACCAGGCTCAAAGACACTTCCAATGTCATTGCCCCGCATGTCCCGACCGACGGGAAGCTTAAGGTGATTTCGCGCTACAAAAGCATGACTTTTGATCCCGCTGCGGGCATCTATTCAAGCGTCAACGATCTTTCCAAATGGGTCATCATGCAATTGCAGAATGGAAAATACGGTGACGGAAAACAGTTGTTTTCTGAAAAACAACACAAGGAAATGTGGTCGCCGCAGACGATTTTGCCGAACAACCCGAATCCGCCCTACAAAACGAACTTCAAGGCTTACGGACTGGGCTGGCAATTGATGGATGTGAATGGCTACAAACAGGTTTCGCATACGGGCGGGCTCGACGGAATCGTGACGCAGGTGCTGATGATCCCCGAATTGAATCTCGGAATCATCGCGCTCACCAACCAGCAATCGGGCGCGGCATTCACGGCAATCTCGAATACGATCAAGGACAGTTACATGAACATAAAATCGGACGATTATGTGCTGACATTGGGCAAACAGCGCAAGGAAAAGGAAGACAATGCCGATAAGATTACGGATGAAGTCTGGGCAACCATAGCTAAAAACCGGAAAGAAAAGGTGAAAACGGATTTCAGGAAATATTCTGGTACCTTCATAGACAATTGGTTCGGGGAAATTACGTTATATGAAAACAAGGGGAAATTTTATTTCACTTCCAGGCGTTCACCACAATTGTCGGGCGAGGTTTTCTTCTACAAAAACGACACTTTCGCGGTAAAATGGAATAACCGCAGCTTTCTGGCAGATGCATTCCTGCATTTTTCAGAAGCGAACGCCGGGCTGAAGATGAACCCGATTTCGCCGCTGACAGATTTCAGTTATGACTTTCAGGATCTTGATTTTCATCGTGTGGAAAAGGTGCAATAGGCTTTTATCAGGAGCATTTTCCCGCTTTACGCTGCAATCTTTTTTAAATCGTTCCCTCGACTGCGCTCGGGATGACAATTTTAAAAAAGGATTTTCGCTGCAATCGGGGCTAGGCACTCTATTTACATAGAAAATCCGGCGTCCTAAACTGCTTGCACAACTCAAATCTTATCACTATTTTTAGGACTTGAACACTACTGCTATGGTTGAGATCGATATCGAGAAAGAAAACAAAGCGATTGCCCAGGAATACAAAGAATTGCTCCGCATCAGTTATCAGACGTTAAGTGCTGAAGACAAGAAACTCATACGCAAGGCTTTTGATGTTGCCGTCGAGGCACATCAGGACCAGCGCAGGAAATCGGGCGAAGCCTATATCTTCCATCCGATCGCCGTGGCGAAAATCGTCGCCTCGGAAATCGGTCTCGGCGCCACCGGAATTGCCGCAGCCCTGATGCACGATGTCGTAGAGGATACCGACGTCACGGTTGAGGATATCGAAATGATGTTCAACAAAACAGTCGCGCAGCTCGTTGAAGGACTCACGAAAATCGCGCAGGTGCAGAAAGACCTCAACGTTTCGATGCAGGCCGAGAACTTCCGCAAAATGCTGCTCACGCTCAATGACGACGTGCGCGTGATCCTGATCAAGCTCGCCGACCGTTTGCACAATATGCAGACGATGGATTCGATGATCGAGCACAAACAGATCAAGATCGCTTCCGAAACTTTATACATCTATGCGCCGCTCGCCCACCGTTTG
>DATHGE010000218.1:0-5752 GCA_035317805.1 Flavobacterium sp.
TCAGTAGTTCCGCCGCGTTTGAGCGGAATGCTTTCGCGCCAACCCTGAACGACATCCTCATTTAATTTCCCGGTCATTTCGGTTTCGATAAATCCGGGCGCAATCGCGTTGCAGCGGATGTTCCTGGAGCCGAGTTCGAGTGCGACTGATTTTGTGAATCCGATCACCCCGGCCTTTGAAGCGGCATAGTTTGCCTGACCCGCATTGCCCTTCACTCCTACTACAGAGCTCATGTTGATGATCGAGCCCGAGCGGTTTTTGAGCATGGTTTTCTGGACGGCCTTGGTCATGTTAAAAACCGATTTGAGGTTGACGTCGATGACCTTGTCGAAATCTTCTTCAGACATTCTCATTAGAAGGTTGTCTTTGGTAATTCCGGCGTTGTTGATGAGTATGTCTATGGTACCGAATTCGGCGAGCACATCGTCTACGAGTTTGTGCGCTTCGTTGAAATCGGCGGCGTTGGATTGGTACCCTTTGGCTTTAATTCCCATTGCGTTGAGTTCGTTCTCGAGCGCCATGGCCGATTCGACTGATGAACTGTAAGTAAAGGCAACATTGGCACCGTGTTTGGCAAAAACTTCGGCGATTCCGCGTCCGATTCCGCGACTTGCACCGGTAATAATGGCCACTTTTCCTTCTAAAAATTTCATATTTAGTTAGTTTGTTAAATTATCTACATTTGAAGTTTCAAATATAACAATAAATGTGGGGTGAAAAAAAACAAGCCGTTTAAACTTTCTTAATTTTTAAGGGCGTAAAATTGCCAAACAATCAATAAAATGTATGGAAGACCATTCGCGTGATTTTGAGGCTATTTATGCCGGCTATGGAAAGATGGCCTACAATGTCGCGCTCCATTATCTGCAGAATATTGAGGATGCGGAGGAAATTACGCAGGATGTTTTTGTGCAGGTCTATCATTCGATGCACCAATTCCGCGAGCAGTCGGCTTTGAAAACCTGGATTTACCGGATTACGATCAACAAATGCATCGATTTCACCAAGCACAAGAACAGCCTGAAGCGTCGGTTTGTCTTTGGCAAAAGGCCAGATGAATCTGTGCTGCACAACATTTCCGATTTTGAGCATCCCGGGATCTTACTCGAAAATAAGGAAAACGCCGCGATTCTTTTCGGCGTCATCAATACATTGCCTGAAAACCAGAAAACCGCTTTCCTCCTTTCGAAGGTCGATCATCTCAGCAATCCCGAAATCAGTGCGATTATGGAACTCAGTATTTCGGCTGTCGAATCGCTGGTTTTCAGGGCGAAAGCCAGCCTTCAGGAAAAATTAGCAAAAAAATTCACAGCGTACCGCAAGAAAAAATAATAACTATCGTCTAAGCAATTATGGATCCCGAACAATTCATCACCAAAATCTTAAACAGCACCAACGGAATGTCGCAGGCCACGCCTGATGCCAAACTGTTTGGTAAAATCCAGCAACGCATTTTCATCCAACAGCAGTTTTCAAAAAGACAGATTTTGCTGATTGCAGCGTCTTTTGTAGTGTTGGTTGCAGTCAACCTGAGTGTTTTCAAATCAAAGTCGGCTTCTGAAAATAAAACCACCGCCATCGCCTTTTCCATCAGTAAATCGAATCAATTGTATTAATCATGGAAAAGACAAAAATTTTAACGCTGTGCGTGATCGGGCTTTTCCTGCTCAACTTTTCGATTATTGCCTTTATGTTTTTCAACAGACCCGGAAATCATCCCGGACATGGAGAAAGGCCAAGGGAAATTGTGATTGAAAGGCTGCATTTTGACGCCGGACAGCAGCGCCAATACGATGAACTGATTGCTTACGACCGCAGCCAGGTGACCGGCCTCGAAGATAAAATCCGCCAGGTAAAAAATAAGTTATACGAACAATTGCAGCAGCCCGTTGCCGATAAAAAAATAAAAGACAGCCTCATTGCCGTTTTGGCGCATTACCAGATTGACGTGGAACAGACGCATTTTGAACATTTCCAACACATTAAAAAATTATGCAGAAAGGATCAGTTGGCCGATTTCAATCAAATGACTGCCGAGCTTTCACAGATTTTTTCGCATCCGCCACCACCGGGAAGATAACCAAACCGTAAACCAAACAAACACCATATGAATTTCAAACTGATTGCCACGTTAACTCTTTTTATCCCATTGCTTTCCTGCAATGACGACAGCGACGAATATGTTGCGTTGGTCAATTATCCCGCTGTGACTGAAGCTTTTGGCGACAAGATCGACCTGAACCATCTGGATAATTACGCCAACCAGTTCGTGCCGGGCTATATTACCCGCGACAATTCCGACGGAAATGCCATAACCGACAGGGGTGCGACTTTAGGCCGGGTTTTGTTTTACGACAAGAATTTATCTTCAAACAATACGATTTCGTGTTCCACCTGTCACATCCAGGCCCATGCGTTTGGCGATTCCGGAATCACCAGCAACGGCGTAAACGGCGCTTCCGCAAGGCATTCGATGCGACTGGTGAATGCCCGTTACGGAAACGAGAGGAAATTCTTTTGGGACAAACGCGCGGCGACACTCGAAATCCAGACGACGCAACCGATCCAGAACCATACGGAAATGGGCTATAGCGGAGAAAATGGCGATGATGGTATTAACGTCCTGATTGCCAAATTGCAGAATATCGGCTATTACCAGAACCTGTTTGAATTTGTTTATGGCGATTCAAACATCACCGAAGCGCGCATCCAGAATGCACTTGCGCAGTTTGTGAGAAGCATCACTTCTTTCGATTCTAAATATGATTTCGGGCGCTCTTTGGTTGCTGATGGCAATATGCCTTTTCCCAATTTCACCATGCAGGAAAACGACGGGAAACACCTTTTTGAATCACCGCCTTTTTTTGACGTGCATGCGAACCGGACCGGTGGCGGCGTTGGTTGCGCGATTTGCCATGAAGCACCGGAATTTGATATCGATCCGAATTCGAGAAATAACGGGATTATCGGATCAATCGGCCATCCGGATGTCCTTGAAATCAATAACACCCGTGCGCCGTCACTGCGCGATATCATGAAAGCCGATGGCACTTTAAACGGGCCTTTGATGCACACGGGCGAATTCAGCACCATTGAAGAAGTGTTCAACCATTATAACAATATCACCATTGCGGCCGGAAATACGAATCTCGATCACAGGCTTGTTCCCGTAATCGGCATTCCGCAGCATCTGAATTTAACGCCCGCGGAAATCAATGCGCTGAAAGCATTCCTGAAAACCATTGGCGGAACAAATGTCTATTCCGATCCGAAATGGTCAAATCCTTTTTAAATAAAAAAAGCGCTGTCGATTAAACAGCGCTTTTTTTTATTTGAGGTTTTCGAAGTCCTTATCTTTAAGATTGTAGGTGATCGCCGCATAATTCCGGTAAATCACATCGCCGGTTTTGGCATTTACAACTTCCGTCAGTTTGGAAGCGATCACGCGTGTGTATTTGAAATAATAAAAATCTTCACCTGCCAGAATTTTCTGGCTTATGGCTTCCTGTGAAAGGATCTCGTATTTTGATTTGTATTTGTCCAGCAGTTCCTTCATTTTCTTTTCATCGCGTATTTCTTCTTTTCCGCTCATCGACCCGAATTCAGAAGTCACATAATCCGGAAGCAACAGCGTGGCTTTCTTCAATTCTTTTATTTCCGGTTTTTTATCGCTGCCATACATCCAATACACCTTTCCGGCATTGATGGTGTTGTTTAGCCTTTGGAAATCATTTTTGACAAATCCGGGCTCGAAATTGTTCAACGCTTTATTGTCGAAGATGAATTTATAGACCTCGTGTATTTTTTCCGGGCCCGGACTTGAAAATATAAGCCTTACGGTCGGGTTCAGTTTTTTCTTTACATCGTTAAAATACTTGTTGCTGAGCTGAAGCGGAATGCTGGCGAAATTGATCTTGTTGTCGTCGACAAGGTCAAGGTATTTCGATTCATTGTCTATTACCTTGTCGATTTTCTTAACCATCTTTTCATTTTCCAACATAAACACGTCAAAGTACGTTTTGGTATAGAAGATATTGTTGTCTGATATGATATCCATTCTGAGCCATACGAAAGAAAAGGCATCGGTCAGGTAATTTTTGATATTGAATTCGGCAGCCGTCACCACTTTATAGTTCGACGCTGTCCAATTATCTTTTAAAATTGCCTCATAAGACTCTTTCGTAAAAGTAGACGGAACTACAAAAATGGTCGTTGACGCTTTGAATCTTTCCTTTATGCCTTTCTTGAATTCTGCGGGTGGGCCGACGTGTGATTTGCTAAAAGACAATTGGGCATAATTGGTTGTTGCGAAAGTAAGTGCGAGCAACAGTAGTAATTTTTTCATGTCGATTTGTTAGGTTTGCGCCAAATATAAAAAAACGCCGATTAATGTCGGCGTTTTAATTATAAAAATTCAGTTTTTTGTGATGGGAATCTAGAAAGCTACATTCCATTTAGGCAATTTTCCCGATTCGTCGAGATATTTCTGCAGGATCAATCCTTCTACATAAGTTGGGATGAATTTGTTTTTCGCATTGAAAGTCTCGTACCAATATACTTCCAGCGTTTCTATCTTTTCGAGTTTCATCTGTGCCGGCCAGGAATATTTCCGTCCGGTTTTGGCAAATTGATGGCCGTTGACGATTTTGTCATAAAGTCCGCCGTTCTTGCTTTTAAGCGTCCCGTCGTTTTGGATAGTTCCGGTAGAACCAACCATAATCAGTTCTTTCTCTTCACCGTTTACGGTGTAGACCAGAAAGACGCCGCTTCCGTTTTCCGGTGCGTTACAGGCGGTTTCAAGGTTGTCTTCTACTTCAAATCTGAAGGAATTATTGGTTTTGAATTTCGTTAATTCTTTGTACATGTGTTCTTGTTTGTATTTAAAAAAATGCCCCGCGAAAATCGCAGGGCTATTTAAGCAATGGATTTGTATCTCTAATTTTTGGCAAATTTAGCGTTTGTAGTTCCTTTATCCGAATTTATTTTGATAAAATAATTTCCGGTCGTTAAAGAAGACACGTCGACTTTGGAAACTTGCTGTGCATTTGGGATGGCAATTACGAGTTGGCCCAAGGTGTTATAGATGCTGATTGATGATATTTCGAGGTTGGATTTCTTTTGGATGTTCAGATCATTCGAAACGGGATTCGGATATAATTCAATTTCATTAAAATTTCTAAAGGTTTCGTTGCCTAACACACAGACAGCATCGACAATACAATTTGTATAATTATAGCTGTCTGCAATACTTTGAACAGAACTAATCTGGCTTTCATCTGAACAGATATATCCCAGATTAGGGTTGCCGTCAAAATATAAACTAGCTTCAATACTTCCATTTTTAAGGTACAGGCTTGATAATAGATTAAAGGAACTATCCAGATATTCTAAATGCGGACAAGCACTTAAATCCAATGTCGAGAGCTGATTGTATCCGCACGCTAATGCCTGTAGATTTTCGGATTCTTTTTCGTATATATTAAATAAATCAGGCTCTTAATTTTTTCGTAAAAAAATGCCCCACAATCGTGAGGCATTTAAAATATAATTTCCCGGAATCAATTATCCCATAATCTCTTTTACTTTCTTTCCGATCTCTGCCGGAGAATCCACCACGTGAATCCCGCATTCCCTCATAATCCTTTTCTTCGCTTCTGCTGTATCGTCTGCGCCGCCAACAATCGCACCTGCGTGGCCCATTGTTCTTCCTTTCGGGGCGGTTTCACCTGCGATAAATCCGATCACCGGTTTG
>DATHGE010000219.1:0-3395 GCA_035317805.1 Flavobacterium sp.
GGCTCTTTTTCGCCCTGCTGATGTTCCCTGAAATGATAGCGTTTTTGGTAATCCCGGCGAAACGTTCCGCCTGTCTGTAAATCGTGGTGGCCTGATTTTTCATTGTGGATGTTTTTTAAAATTTTCTGCGCTATGCCAAACGCCGTTCCGAAAAATCAAAAAACCTGTAAAGTGCTATAAATAAAAGACTTTCGGGGTTTAAGTTCCGAAAACGCATAAAAAAAGCCTATCGTTTTGATAGGCTTTTCTCAAATTAATAAGGTTTTATTGAATGTTGTATTCGTCTAATTTTCGATAGAGCGTTGCGATTCCGATTTCGAGCAGTCGCGCCGTTTCGGCCTTATTGCCTTTCGTATAATTGAATACCTTTTGGATGTGCAGTTTTTCAATGCTCTGCATGGAGCAAGCCGACATCGGTTTGTTTGTTTTTTCGGGCTGGTGCTGAATTTCGTACGGCAAGACATCTGGAGTCAGCAGATCTGAATTCGATAAAATGACCGAGCGTTCGATTACGTTTTTCAATTCCCGGACATTTCCCGGCCATTGGTATTTTTCGAGTAATTGCAGGAATTCCGGATCAACTGACATTTCTTTTTTATTGGTCTTGGCAGAAAATTGCTTCGTAAAAAATGCTGCCAATGGTGCAATATCCCTGACTCTTTCACGCAAAGGCGGAATCGTAATCTCAAAGATATTGAGCCTGAAATACAGATCCGAACGGAAACGGCTTGCCTCGCTTTCGGCTTTCAGGTTTCTGTTTGTTGCCGCAATCAGGCGGAAATTCGACTTTTTGGGCTTCGTGTCGCCTATTGGAATGTATTCATTGGTTTCCAAAACACGCAGCAGTTTCGCCTGCAATTCCAACGGCATCTCGCCAATCTCATCGAGAAATAAAGTGCCGCCATTGGCTTCTTCAATAAATCCTTTTTTGTCTTTGATTGCGCCGGTAAATGCACCTTGTTTGTGGCCGAACAATTCGCTTTCGAGGATTTCCTTACTGAAAGTGCTGCAATTGAGCGCAACAAACGATTTTGCGCTGCAATTGCTGTTCTCGTGGATTGCCTGCGCAAAGACTTCTTTTCCGGTTCCCGTTTCGCCTGTGAGCAGAACAGTAGAATCGGTTTTGGCCACTTTCCTTGCGAGGTCTAATACCTGTTCGAGCCCTTTGGATTTTCCGATGATGGTATCGAAGGAATATTTCTCGGAAATGCGCTTTTCGAGCTGCTGCACTTTTTTCTGCAGTTCGGCTTTTTCGAGCGCTTTGTAAAGCAACGGAATGATCCTGTCGTTGTCGTCGCCCTTGACAATATAGTCGAAAGCGCCGTTCTTCATCGCCTGGACGCCGTCGGAGATTTTCCCGAAAGCCGTCAGCAGGATGATTTCAGTCAATGGCGCGGCAATTTTTGCCGTTTTTACGAAGTCGACACCATTGCCGTCCGGGAGTTTTACGTCGCAGAGCACGACATCAATATTGTTCTGTTCGAGTTTTTTGAGGCCCGATTTCAGGTCGGGCGCTTCCATCACATCAAAACCTTCCGATGTGATGATTCGGGCCAAAAGACCGCGCAGTTTTTCTTCGTCGTCGATGATCAGGATGCTTTTCACGTCGTTGGATTTGATGCAAATTTACGGGATTTAATTATACAGATTGTCGAAAGTCGAAAGTTGAAAGTCGAAACCCAATAAAACCCAAATGCCCTAGCCCTGATGGCAGCGGCATCCTTTTGCAGCGCGCAGCGGCGCAAAAGATAGAGCGGACAGCAGGAAACAGCTTCTAAAAAAGCAATCCAAAAAACGTTTTAACTTTTGACTTTCGACTTTCGACTTTTGACGCATACTTTTACTACTTTTACAGTCCAAAACCACAACTATGTCAGTCGCAAAAAAAGATTACAAGAGAATAACGACCAAATCGCTCATCGAGATGAAGGTGAACGGGGAGAAGATCTCGATGCTCACCGCCTACGATTTCACGATGGCGAAAATCGTCGATACGGCGGGAGTCGACGTGATTCTGGTTGGCGATTCGGCTTCCAATGTCATGGCAGGCCACGAAACGACCCTGCCGATTACGCTCGACCAGATGATTTACCATGCGTCTTCCGTAGTCAGGGCTGTGGAGCGCGCTTTGGTTGTGGTCGATTTGCCTTTCGGAAGCTACCAGTCGGATCCTAAAGAAGCATTGCGCTCTTCAATCAGGATTATGAAGGAAAGCGGCGGCCACGCAGTTAAACTCGAAGGCGGCAGCGAAATTAAAGATTCGATCAAAAAAATACTGAACGCCGGGATTCCGGTGATGGGCCATTTGGGGTTAACGCCGCAATCCATCTATAAATTTGGGACATATACCGTTCGCGCCAAAGAAGATGCCGAGGCCGAAAAATTGATTGAAGACGCGAAACTGCTCGAAAAACTAGGCTGTTTCTCTTTAGTCTTAGAGAAAATCCCGGCACATTTGGCCGAAAAGGTAGCCAGGAGCATTTCGATTCCCGTAATCGGAATCGGTGCCGGAGGCGGCGTAGACGGGCAGGTTTTGGTAATCCACGACATGCTGGGCATGAACAACGAGTTCAGTCCGAGATTTTTGAGAAGATATTTGGATTTATACGAACAAATGACGGGTGCAATCGGGAAATATGTGGCAGATGTGAAGTCGAAGGATTTTCCGAATACGAGCGAGCAATATTAGATTGTCAGATTATCGGATTGTCGGATTGTCAGAATTGAAAAGCTAGGGTTACAATTATTTTTTTGCCATACAAACTTATTAAACGCCTTATTATGCACAGATTCAAAGACCTTGAAATTTGGAAACAGAGCAGAATTTTATGTTCTGAGATTTATTTGATAACAAAAGATTTTCCAGAACAGGAAAAATTTGGGCTGACCAATCAATTGCGAAGAGCGTCTGTTTCAATTCCTTCAAATATCGCTGAAGGTTCTGCACGAAATACAAATAAAGATTTTTGCAGGTTTCTCGATATAGCCTTAGGTTCAGCTTACGAAGTTGAAACACAACTATTGATTGCAGGGGATTTAAATTTCATTTCAGAAGAAAAAACTGAAATTACGACCAACCAATTACACATTATTATTAAAATGATTACCCGATTTAAAACTATTTTAAATAATAAAACGACAGCTTAACGTATTCTCTGAAAATCTATAGCCGAAGGCGTTTCTGAAAATCTGAAAATCCATTTGAAAACCCTTTCCACAAAAGACAACCTCCAGATCCTCCACGAAGACAACCACATTATCGTCGTCAACAAGCGCGTGGGTGATATTGTTCAGGGCGACAAAACCGGGGACAAACCGTTATCCGATGTTGTCAAGGAATACATCAAAGACAAATACGACAAACCCGGCGAAGTCTATCTCGGCGTCGTTCACCG
>DATHGE010000220.1:0-2003 GCA_035317805.1 Flavobacterium sp.
GCCGCTCACCTGCATTACTTTTTTCCTTCCGAATTTCCGGATCAGGCTGTCGCCGAGAAAACGCCCGGTGGCCATCATGATCATAAAAGAAGTGTAGCCAATGGCGACCAATGCGCCCGGCGCCTTAATAATTTCCTTAAAATAAACACCGCTCCAGTCGAACATCACACCTTCGCTGGCCATGCAGCAAAACCCGATGACGCCGAGCCATAGTAAAGTGGAATCAGGTCTTGTGAAGAATTTCTGCTTTTCCGACCGGATCTGCTCCTTCGCCTTAATCAGATAACGTCCCGCATAAAGCATCATCCCGGAAACCAAAACTGCGATAATCACGAAATGGAATAACGGCGGCAAATTCAGAGCCAGCATGCCCAAACCGACAATGGCTCCTGAAAACCCAGCGATGCTCCATGCACCGTGAAAAGACGACATGATGGTTTTTTTGAACAGCGCTTCGGTATCGACACCTTGCGTATTGACGGCGATATTCGCGAGGTTTCCGAAAATCCCGAACACGAAAAGTCCCGACGACAATTGCCAGGCTTCGTTCGACAACCCGAGGATAATCAACGCCACGGCATACAGTGAAAGTGAAAAAATCAGGACACGTTTGCTGCCGTATCGCGTAACCAGTTTTCCCGAAAAAGGCATGATCACCAACTGCCCCAGCGGAACGGCAAACAAAATGGTTCCGAGTTCGCCTTCGCCCAAATCCAATGTGGTCTTGATATCCGGAATCCGGCTCGCCCAACTCGCAAAACACAATCCCATCGCGAAATAAAAAAGCGACACCGAAAACCGGATGCGGTTCAGGTAAGAAGCCTTCGCATTGAGATAAGCATTGTCGAATTTCGGCTTAAACTTGAATCGGTTGATGAAGAATTCAAACACGGTATTGGTTATTTATTGAGAAATATTATAAGCGGCACGATACTTTTCATATGCGATAGGTTGCGTAAAAATCATATCGTATGTTAACGCAGAAGCTTTGGCGATTATTGGGTAATGCTTTTTTTAGCCACGAATTGCGCTAATTTATCACGAATTGCTTTGCGGAAATTCGTGAATTTGTGGCTTATTTTTTACCACCCGCTTGCTGAATTTAAAATTTCAATAGCATTTGCATCAAGGTTTAATTCTGGTGCGGCGATAATACTGCCGAGTTGATTCAGGCTCGTCGCACTTACAATCGGCGCGGTGATTGACGGACGCTGAATCAGCCACGCCAAAGAAACTGCTGCCTGTGTCGTATTGTACTGTATGGAAACTTCATCAAGCGCAGCGAGGATTTTCATACCGCGGTCGTTGAAGTAATTCTCCATTTTCCCGCCACGCAGACTTTTGTTTAAATCTGCTTTGCTTCGGTATTTTCCTGTGAGGAAACCGCTTTCGAGCGAATAATAGTTGAATACGCCAAGATTATTTTTCAAGGCCAACGGCTCGAGATTCGTTTCGTAATTTTCTCTGGCGTACAGATTGTAATGCGGCTGCAGGGTTTCATATCGCACCAAACCTTTGTCTTTACTGGTTTGCAGGGATTCCTTGATTCTTTCCACCGACATGTTGGAAGTACCGATCCAGCGGATTTTCCCTTCTTTTACCAATTGGTCATATGCTTCCAACGTTTCCAGCACAGGCGTCGATTCGTCATCAAAATGCGTTTGGTATAAATCGAGATAATCGGTTTGCAATCTTTTTAAAGAATCTTCAATCGCTTTCAGAATGTAGGCTTTCTTAAGTCCTTTTTTGCCGTCGCCCATGTCACTGCCGACTTTCGTCGTGATGATCAGATGCTGGCGATTTTTCTTCTCTTTCATCCATTTCCCGATAATCGTTTCCGATTCGCCGCCCTTATTTCCGGGCGCCCATCTCGAATACACATCGGCCGTATCGATGAAGTTGAAACCGGCCTCGGTGAAGCCGTTGAGGATTTCGAAGGATTTCTGTTCGTCTATGGTCCAGCCAAAAACGTTTCCGCCGAAAGCGACGGGATAAATATGTAG
>DATHGE010000221.1:0-3071 GCA_035317805.1 Flavobacterium sp.
GAAAGAAATCTCGAGCAGAAACAAGAGGTCGAAAAGCTGCAGGAAAAATTCACCAAGGAATTTGAAAATCTCGCCAATAAGATCCTCGAGGAGAAATCGAACAAGTTCACCGAGCAGAACAAGGAAAATATGAAGACTATCCTGGCGCCGTTGCAGGACAAAATACAGCTTTTTGAAAAGAAGGTCGAAGACACACACAAGGAAAGCATCGACTACCATGCGGCTTTGCGCCAGCAGATTCTCGGGCTGCGCGAAATGAATGAGCAGATGAGCAAGGAAACCATCAACCTGACGAAAGCGCTCAAGGGCGACAGCAAAATGCAAGGCAACTGGGGCGAGTTGGTTCTGGAACGCGTGCTCGAAAAATCAGGACTTGAAAAAGGGCGCGAATATGAGATGCAGCAAAGCTTTACGAATGAATTCGGGCAGCGCGTTTTTCCCGATGTCGTAATCAACCTGCCTGACGGGAAGAAAATGATCGTCGATTCGAAAGTGTCGCTGACTTCCTACGAAAAGTACATCAATGAGGAAGACGATTTGCAACGGATTGTCTTTTTGAAAGAGCATGTCAATTCAATACGCCGCCATGTGGAGCAGCTTGGCGAGAAAAACTACCACGACTTGTACCAGATCGAAAGTCCGGATTTCGTTTTGCTCTTTATCCCGATTGAACCCGCATTTGCGATTGCATTGAATGAAGATACGGCTTTGTACAATAAAGCTTTTGAAAAGAATATCGTCATCGTGACGCCTTCTACCCTTTTGGCGACTTTGCGTACCATCGACAGCATGTGGGCCAACCAGAAACAGCAGGAGAACGCGTTTGAGATTGCACGCCAGGCCGGAGCTTTGTATGATAAATTTGAAGGTTTTGTGGCCGATCTGATTCGTCTTGGCAAAAAAATAGACGAAAGCAAAACGGAATATCAGGGCGCAATGAACAAACTGGTCGAAGGGAAAGGAAACCTGATTACGAGTGTCGAAAAACTCAAGAAAATGGGCGCTAAAGCGAAGAAAACCATGCCTGAAAATATTCTCAAAAGGGCTGAAACCGATGATTCCGAATTGTTAAACTAAAGCCTATGGATGCAGCATTCAAAACCGTAAAATCTTCAAAACTCACCATTTCCGAACTGATGCTTCCGTCGCACTCCAATTTCAGCGGAAAAATACACGGCGGCTACATCCTGTCTTTGCTCGACCAGATTGCTTTTGCGTGCGCTTCGAAATTCTCAGGGTATTATTGTGTGACCGCTTCGGTGGATACGGTCGATTTCCTCAATCCGATTGAAATCGGCGAATTGGTTACGATGAAGGCCAGCATTAATTATGTAGGGAAAAGTTCGATGATCGTCGGCATTCGCGTCGAGGCTGAAAATATCCGCACCGGAAAAGTGAAACACTGCAATTCTTCCTATTTTACCATGGTCGCCAAGACTGAAAAAGGTGAAAACGGCTCGGTTCCCGGATTGGTATTGTCGAGTAATGAAGAAATCCGGAGATTCTACAAGGCCATCAAGCAGATTGCCCAGAAAAAAGAACGCAATCTGCATGAGGAGAAATTCGACCACCTTTCAGAAAAAGCCCTGGCTGCGTTGAAAAATTACAATGTACGATTGGAAATGAATCAGCCGTAAATTTAACATATCCGTACCTATTTATACAATTCATTAATAGTTATTTACATTATTTGAGTTTGCTATCAATTTTTTATTATTTTTGGTTTTCTTTTTTAAAATAATATGAAACAAAAATACCTACTTCTTGCCTTATTATTTCTTGCGCTGGGATTCAATTCCTGTTCAAAAGAAGACGAACAATATATTGATATCAGCGGTGAGAATACTTCAAAAACCGGCGGTGTTATTTCAACTGCTCCTGTTACGCTTGACGTGACACAGGTTCCGTTGCCAAAATTATCCGATTATCATTTCTTTGTCGGTGCACTGAAAGACCTGAAACCCGGTTATCAGGTAATTCCTTATAGACCTGCAAGTGAACTTTTCTCTGATTACGCGCATAAAAAACGTTTCGTCTGGATGCCAAAAGGAGCACATGCCACTTACGCGGGAGACGATAATGCTTTGGAATTTCCGGTTGGCGCCGTACTCATCAAGACCTTTTACTACGATCATGTGCAGCCGCAGGACGTGACGCAAATCATCGAAACCCGACTGCTGATTAAGACACATGTCGCGACACCTACCGATTCCGGTTGGAAAATGTATGATTATGTCTGGAATGAAGCGCAAACGGAAGCCTATCTCGATACCGAAGGAAATGGAATTTTTCTTCCGGTCACTTTCATTGAAAACAACGTCACCAGAAGTGTCAACTATAAGATTCCGGCCACGACCGAATGTGCGACCTGCCATAAATTAAACCCGAGCCAGACCGCCAATGGCGAGATCAAGATTCCGATTGGGCCAAAACCACAGAACCTCAACAACCTTTATAGTTACGATACGGGTATGAAAAATCAATTGCTGAGATGGAAACAGGCCGGTTATATCGACAATTCGCTGCCGGCGCTTGCGGATATCGTTTCTACGGTAGATTGGCGCGACACGAGCAAACCGCTGGAATTAAGGGCAAGATCTTATCTCGATATCAATTGCGCACACTGCCACAGGGTTGGCGGACATTGCGATTACGTACCGATGCGTTTCAATTTCAGCAACAGCAACCTGGCTACGCTTGGCGTATGTATGGTGCCGACGGCTAAAATTGAAGGCGGTCCTTATGTCATGTATGCCGGACATTCCGAGGCGTCTGAATTGGTTATCCGGATCAGCTCGGTTGAGGAATCCGTGAGAATGCCGATCGTCGGAAGGACAACAGTACACGAGGAAGGCGTCCAACTCATCAGGGACTGGATCGATTCGATGCCATCATCATGCGAATAATACAATACAAACTATATAAATTTAACAATTAAACTATGAAAAACTATTACTTATTGCTGACATTCCTTGGCTTTAGCGGCGCTGCCGTGGCCCAGGGGATTACTTTCAGCTCGCAGACGTTTGGAGGTACTTCCAGCATCTGCTGTGGTGCTGACATGAACGGCG
>DATHGE010000222.1:0-5121 GCA_035317805.1 Flavobacterium sp.
TGCTCACCAATACAATTGGGAACAATAATACCGCTACGGGCGCGTCGTCGCTGTATTTCAATACCGAAGGGAATTCAAATACAGCAACTGGGACCGCATCGCTGCTCAACAATACGCTCGGAAATAACAATACCGCAATCGGGAATAGCGCACTGTCGGTCAATATTACGGGAAGCAACAATACGGCTGTCGGAAACCTGGCCAATGTTGGCGGCGCTGCGCTTAGCAATGCAACGGCTATCGGCTACCAGGCAACGGCGAGTATTTCGAACAAAGTGCGTTTGGGAAATGCCTCCGTCACTGTTGTGGAAGGCCAGGTGGCTTATTTCAATCCGTCTGATGCGCGTTTCAAAAACGATATCGGCAACAATGTTCCCGGACTTGATTTTATCATGAAACTGAAACCGGTGACATACCATTTCGACACCAAAAAATTTGACGAGCACCTCATGCTCAATATGCCTGACAGCCTGAAAACGGGTTTAAAAAACCAGGATTATTCACTTTCTTCGCGGATTCTCCATTCGGGATTCCTGGCGCAGGACATCGAAAAGGCGGCGCAGTCGATTGGTTATGATTTTGACGGATTGCATATTCCAGACGCTTCCAACCCGGCCGACAATTACAGCGTTGCCTACAGCCAGTTTATCATGCCGATCGTCAAGGCGATGCAGGAACAGCAGGCGATGATTGAGAAACAGCAAACGGAACTCGAGCAGGCAAAATCTGAAAATGCCAACTTAAAGGCAACGGCTGAAAAGCAACGGTTGTTGCTGGAATCGCTTGAAAGTCGTATTTCGGCCATTGAGAAGAAAAAATAATTCATCCTGCCTTACGGTTTGTAATTTCTCACGCGTCACTTCGGGTAATTTCGCTGTGCAGCGGGCGCAATCGTAATAGAAAGTTTCGGCGAACGAGGTTGTGAACATGTCATTGCGAGGCACGAAGCAATCTCCGTCTTTAGCCTGATATTCTTTCTTTTGCCTTGATGCAAAAGAAACAAAAAATCAAGGCACGCCCGAAAATTTCCCGAATTTCTAAAGGCAGTGCTGCGGCCACACCGACCCCAGCCGCTCGCCTTGCAGGCTCGTCTAGGGGGTCGGCTTCCTTCAGCCAGCGGCATCCCGGCCTTTGAAATTCAGGGAAATTTTCAGGAGGCCTTACCTCACGAAGCACGTTTGTTGATGGCTGTACGTTTGAGAACCGCTTGGGACATTTATTGGATACATGAACTGCACCGACAATCTCCCGGGTCGTCACTTCGAGTGATTTCGCTGCGCAGCGGGCGGAATCGTATCGGGAAGCTTTCAGAAATCCCAAACCATAAAAAAACCCGGCTATAACAGCCGGGTTTTTATTTTCAAAGTATAATTACTCTTTAATAACCTTAATCGTTTTCATGGAAGTGCCCGAAACGATCTCTGCGAAATAAGCGCCTTTCGGAAGCGATTGCATTTCAATCTGTGCCTTATCGGAATTGATGTTTCGGTTGATAACGGTCTGTCCGGTAAGGTTGTAAATTTTTACGGCATCGATGTTCTTGTCGTAAGCGATATTCAGGACGTCTTTCACCGGATTCGGGAAATAGCTGAAGTGTGCGGCATCAAAACCGTCTGTCGCCAAAACCACATCTACACTGATGTCGTCTACAAAAAGGTAAAACTGGTCGATCAGCGAATAGCAATTAAAACCGAAATAGTAAGCACCTGTTGTTTCCGGAGTGAATATAAGCGTATCAACGAGCGGCGTCACATTGTTATTGACCAAAGGATGATCGATCAGCGGAACTGCCGACATGCTTGCAACCGTCGCATCGCTACCCACATGGACTTTTAGTTTCTCGGTATACAAAGCAGATCCGGCGCTGCCGTATTTATACGAAATCTGGTAAGACTGTCCGGCAACCATATTGATTCCCGGTGTAAAAAACCACGCATTGGCGGCGCTTGCCGTATTCCATGGATAACGCAGGGTCTTGGAATTAAAGCCGTAAGCCGTAGCAGCAGTTTCAAAATTATTTCCCGTTCCGGCATTTTCAATCACGGTGCATTCTGGCAAAGCCGGCAATGTCACCGATTCGAAGTTTTCAAAATAAGGGGCGTTCACGACACACGGGATAATGGCAGGGCCGGATTTTGCAACGGAAGCAACAACGGCTGTCTGCGCGGCAAGCTGTTTCGCCTGTATTTCTGCATTGGCGATGCTGTTCTGGCCGATGGCGGAAGCCGAAATAAAGACGGATAAGAAGAGTAGTTTTCTTTTCATAATGAGGTTTTTAAGGTTGACCTTAAAAATAGGAAATAAAACGGAAGGGAAAAACAGAAATCGTCTTTACGCATAAAAATCGGACAGGGTGCAGTTTTGGAGATTTATTTTGTTTATGGAAATCCGTAATTTTGGGTTGGTTTTATGGTTATATTTGGTTTGCGAATACATGGATTGAAGTGATTTGCGGATATTTGTGAGTTGTAAGCAATTTCTTGAGGACACGACCCGATAGAACATTTCTGGCTTATTAAAAATTTGTAATGTGACTGAAGACAATTCAGATTATTCGATTGAACCCGTTCCTGTTTTAAATGATAATTCGAAATATACAGGAATCAAAATTGCTCAGAAATAGAAACTGCTTACGACAGTAGCTTAAACGCGATTTACTATTTGCATTACAAAAAACCCTACAGCGCATTTATCACATGCGTCACAATTCCCCAAACCACAAAATGATTGTCCTCCGTAACCGCAATCGGTTTGTATTTGTCATTTTCAGCCAGTAAAGAAATCCCTTTCTTATCCACTTTCAGGCGCTTGACCGTAAATTCCCCATCGATAAAACAGATGGCGATTTTTTTATCCTGCGGCGGCAGGCTGCGGTCGATCACCAAAAAGGCATTGTCGAGGATTCCGGCGCCGATCATAGAATCACCGCTGGCTTTTGCAAAGAACGTGGTCAGCGGATTCAGGTTGAGCAGCTTGTTGATGTCGATTCGGGTTTTCATGAAATCCAGCGCCGGAGACGGGAATCCGGCAGAAATGCCCACGTCTGCAAAGTCGACTTCCATTTCAGAAGACAGGTCCGGGAGAAAGAATTCCAGTTTAGTTTTTATCGGCATTGCACAACAAGTATATCGTTTACATCGGTCGTATATTCGGGCGACTTTTTATTTTGGGTCATGTTCCAGGTTTTGTTGTCCTGCGAACCCAGGCGTATCATCCTGTTTCCGGCTTTCTGGTTCATATGGTCCAAAGTTTTCATCAGCGCCAGGTGTTTCGGGTTTTCATCTTCAAACAAATTGAACTGTTTCTGGTTTTCGGGAATCAGCTGCGTTACGATCACGCCGGCTTTATGGAACCGCACGCCGGGATTTTCGGCATACAATTTCTCGAGGATTTTCACCGCTATATTCGAAATCGTCAACGTCGAATTGGTCGCAAACGGCAACATGACCGAATGCTGGAAATAACTGCGGCTGTGCTTTTCGGTCGTTTCCATCGATCCCAGCAAAACCACAATCGTATGGCAGCAGGATTTTTGGGCACGCAGTTTTTCGGCGGTCACCGATGCGAAAGTCGTCACGCGTTCGCGCAGCGCATCAAAATCGGTGAGCCTTTTCGGAAAGCTTCGCGTCGTGGCGATGCTCTTTTTCTCTGCCGCGTCGTCCTCGAGCAGTAAGACCGATTCGCCTTCGAGTTCCTTCTTAAGCCGCAAACCCACAACGCCCATCATGCTCCTGATCCACGTTTCATGCTGCGGCTGGATAAATTCCAAAGCGGTATTGATGTTGCGCAGTTTCAGCTTTTTCTTCATCCGGTACCCGATGCCCCAGACGTCTTCGATTTTCGTCCAGTGCAATGCCTTGATGCGCTTTTCGTCCGAATCGATTACGTAAACGCCTTTCGTCTTTTCGGGGAATTTACGCGCGATCTTATTGGCGACTTTAGACAGTGCCTTGGTCTCTGCGACGCCCACGCAAACCGGAATGCTGACCCATTCCCGTATCCGGTTTTTCATCTGCAGGCCGTAAGCGTGAAAATCATTATCCGGAACCAGGACATCGTCAAAATTAAGGAAAGCCTCGTCGATGCTGTAGACTTCCGTATGCGGCGTAAACTGCCTGAGGATTTCCATCACGCGTTCACTCAGGTCGCCATACAACGCGTAATTCGAAGAAAATACATGGATGCCTTTCTGCTTCAATTCATCGCGTACCTTAAACTCCGGGGCGCCCATCCCAATGCCCAAAGCCTTGGCCTCATCGCTGCGTGAAATGATGCAGCCGTCGTTGTTCGACAAAACCACAATAGGCTGCCCGACGAGTTCCGGCCGGAAAAGCCGCTCGCACGAGGCATAAAAATTATTGCAGTCGACCAATGCATACATGTTGTAAATTTAGGGAATATCGGGAAGTGAAAACGGCCGGAAAAGTTAATTCTGAATAGTGTTGATAAATTGTCATTGCGAGCCAAGCTGGCAATCTCAGGAGCTTTTTCCTGCTATCCACTCTATCTTTTCCCGCGTTCCCGATACACGCCTTTCAGGCGCACTCGAACTGACGGGAAAAGGATGCCGCTACTATCAGGGCTAGGCATCCGGACATAAAAAAACCACCAGCGTCAACTGATGGTTTTGGTATATTGGGAAGTAATTTTATTTGAGCAGATCCATCACCAAAGATGGGAACAGGCCCAATACAATATTGAGCGCAATCGCCACAATCGCCACGCTGTAATAAACAAACGGCGTTCCGGTCCTGTTTTCGTTCGGCTCTTTGGCATACATTGCGAGGATTAGTTTGAAATAATAACCCACGCTGATAATCGAATTGACAACCGCCACGATCACCAGCACCAAATAACCCGAATGGATCGTCTGGCTGAATAAGGCGAGTTTGGCAAAGAAGCCTGAAAAAATCGGGATTCCGGCCATAGACAACAAAGCGCCGGTCAGTATCGCGGCCAACAGCGGATTGGTTTTCCCCAAACCGTGGAAATTCGTCACATCCTCATTGTCCCGGTCTTTGCAAACGTAAAGGATTACGGCAAATGCGGCAATCCCGGCCAACGCATAAGCCGAAGCGTAATACAACAGCGTTCCGGCGGAAGTCGCCAGGCTTAATAAAG
>DATHGE010000223.1:0-4549 GCA_035317805.1 Flavobacterium sp.
AAATATCTTCGTTGTTGTTGTAGCCCAGATTTTCTGCACGCGCTTTTTTGACGATGTCGAGTGCCGGATCGAGATTGTTTTTGTGCTGTTCGATTTTCGAGAGCATGATTAAGGAGGCCACTTTAAGGTCGTTGAATTCGGTCGCCTGGATTTTTCCCATTAGCGCATCGATTACTTTTTGTGCGGCGTCATATTTCCCCTTCGCCAGTAAATTTTCGGCTTCAACGACGGCAATCAAAAAACCGCCGCGCGAGTCTGCTTTGCCGAATGATTTTGCCAGTGTGATGTATTTTGAAGCTTCAGCTATTTTTTTGGTTTCATTGTAAGTGCTGGCGAGATTGCCGGCATACATGGTGATCTTCACGCTGTCTTTCGCTTCGACGGCGAGGTCAAAAGCCCTTTTCTGGTTTTTTTCCGACTCATCGAATTTGCGCTCCTGCATGTAAACCAACGCGATATTGTTCAAAACGGTCATTTCCTGATTGGAATCGGAGGCTTTCAACGCAATTTTATACGCTTCGAAGTAATAATCCAATGCCTCGCCATAATCGAGCATCTGGTAAAAGTTGAGTCCGATGCAATTGGTCGAGATGAATTCCTGTTTCTGCCAGCCATTTTTCTGCGAAAGCGTTTTGGCTTTGGTCAACAATTCGAGCGATTTCGAATGTTCCTTATTGTACAACGCGTCGATGCCTTTACTGATCAGTTCGTCGCATTGTGACAGGCTTCCCGTCTGGAAAGAAACAATCAGAAAAAAGCAGACGAACAGTGATTTCATAATATGTTGGTTGGCGTCAGGCCAAATTTACTCAAAATTTAAATTGGGAAGCCAAATGTCCAAAAACAAAAAACCACAACGGAAAGCTGTGGTTTTGCAAATCATTTATGTTGGCCTTAAACCAGTTTATTCGCGACGAGATATTCGGCAATCTGAACCGCATTTGTCGCAGCGCCCTTGCGTAAATTGTCGGCAACAATCCACATATTCAAGGTGTTCGGCTGGCTTTCGTCGCGACGGATGCGGCCTACAAAAACGTCGTCTTTGCCCTGCGCGTAAATCGGCATCGGGTAAGTGTACGTGTCGGTATTGTCCTGCACGGTAATTCCCGGGGTTTCGTGTAATATTTTGCGGATGTCATCCACATCGAAATCATTCTCGAATTCTACGTTTACCGCTTCAGAATGTCCACCAACAATTGGCACGCGTACGGCAGTGGCCGTTATGGCAATGGTTTTGTCGTTGAGGATTTTCTGCGTTTCGCGAACGAGTTTCATCTCTTCTTTGGTATAGCCGTTTTCCTCGAATACGTCGCATTGCGGGATGGCATTTCTGTGGATAGGATATTTGTAGGCCATTTCGCCTTTTACGCCCGCATATTCGTTTTCGAGTTGCTGCACGGCTTTCACGCCAGTTCCTGTAATCGATTGGTAAGTAGAGACGATGACCCTTTTAATGTCGTATTTCTTGTGCAAAGGCGCCAGTGTCAAGACCATTTGGATTGTAGAGCAGTTTGGATTTGCGATGATTTTATCGTTAGCCGTCAATTCGGAGGCGTTGATTTCGGGAACGATGAGCTTTTTATCGGCCATCATCCTGAATGCAGAAGAATTGTCGATTACGGTTGTCCCGGCTTCGGCAAATTTCGGCGCCCAGTCTAATGAGGTTTGTCCGCCAGCCGAAAACAAGGCGATATCGGCTTTCCTGTCTACCGCGTCCTGCATGCCAACCACTTTATATTTTTTTCCTTTGAATTCGATTTCTTTCCCTATAGATTTTTCCGAAGCGACCGGAATCAATTCCGTTACCGGGAAATTCCTTTCCGCCAAAACCTGTAGCATTACTTCGCCAACCATTCCGGTTGCGCCAACAACAGCAACTTTCATATGAATTTTTTTATTTGTTTCTTCAACCAATTTGGTGCTGCAAAAGTATAGAGAATTTTGCTTTGTTTCGCAACATAAAAAGAAAAACCGTCCAAGGGTGCGGACGGTTTAAGTGAATGAATATGTAATGTAACGGTACTTTACTTGCTTTTGATCGCGTCGCGGATTTCCATGAGCAATTTCTCCTCGGTGGTTGGTCCTGCTGGTGCGGCTGGCGCTGCTTCCTCTTTTTTCCTCATACTGTTCACGCCTTTTACCAATAAGAAAATCACGAAAGCGATAACAAGGAATCCAAGCAACGCCGAAAGAAAGTTTCCATACAAAATTCCGCCGTCGGTCTTCAGTTGTTTGATATCTTCAAGATGTGCCGCTTTTAACGCGGGTGTAAGTATAGCCGGCGTAATAACGTCTTCCACCAACGAAGTTACAATTTTTCCGAATGCGGCGCCAATAATAACTCCGACAGCCAAATCCATGACATTGCCTTTGGCAATAAACTCTTTAAATTCTGACATCATTCCCATAATAAATTTAATTTTAGGTTAAAGGGTTGTTTGAAAAGTGAATCTAAATTAGTTAAAATCTTAACACATCAACAATTATTCGCGGTAAAAAACGCGTTTGACCCTTTGAGAGATGCTTGTCAGGATTTCATACGGAATGGTCTGCAGCTTTTCGGCCATGTAGTTGACGGTCGGGCTTTCGCCAAAAATGGTCACCGAATCGCCTTCCTTACACTTAATTTCCGAAGCGTCCACCATCAGCATGTCCATACAAACGCTCCCAATGACAGGGGCTTTTTTATTGTTGATGACGACAAATCCGACGCCGTTGCCCCAATGGCGTGAAATCCCGTCGGCATAACCGATTGGAATTGTGGCGACTTTGGTTGGCTTTTCCGCCATAAATCGTCTGCCATAACCCACGCTGTCTCCTGCGGGGATGGTGCGCAATTGTGAAATGATGGATTTCAGGCTGCCCACATTTTCGAGAAATTTCTGCTCTTCAGGATCATTCGAAATGCCGTAAAGTCCGATTCCCAAACGGACCATATCGTACTGCGCTACGGGAAAATTTTCGATTCCGGAAGTATTTAACAGGTGCCGGATCGGTTTGATCTTCAAATCCTTCATCAGTTTGGAAGACAGTTTTTCAAACAAATCAATCTGCGAAAACGCAAATTCCTTATGTTCCAGATCGTCGCTCGTGGCCATATGCGACAAAATGCTTTTGACCCGGACCGATTTGTTTTCCCTTAAAGTGAAAATCAATTCTTCCAGATTATTTTCCTGGAAACCCAAACGGTGCATCCCGGTGTCGAGCTTAATATGGATCGGGTAGTTTTCGAGTTTCTTCTGCGAAGCGATCTTCAGGAACGCATTCAGTCCTTTGATGCTGTAAATTTCGGGCTCAAGGTTGTGCTGGATAATCGCTGCGAAACTCGTATTCTCCGGATTCAGTACCATAATCGGCAAAGAGATTCCGGCATTTTTGAGCGAAATTCCCTCATCCGCAAAAGCGACACCCAAATAATCGGTCTTGTGGTGCTCGAGCAGTTTCGAGATTTCAAATCCGCCGTTTCCATAGCCAAACGCTTTCACCATCACCATCAATTTGGTTTCCGGCCTGAGTTTCGAACGATAGAAATTGAGGTTATGCCCGATCGCATTGAGGTTGATCTCCAAAACGGTTTCATGCGTCTTTTCTTCCAACAGGGAAACGATTTCTTCAAAACGAAAATCGCGCGCGCCCTTAACCAATATGGTTTCATTGCTAAAAGACAAGGTGTCGAAAGCGTCGATAAAGTCTTTGGTGCTTTTGAAAGTGATGCAGTTGAGGAACTTATTCTTGAATTGCGAAATGGTTTCCCCGACGCCGATAATGCGGTTGATCTTATTTGAAATGACCAATTCGGAAACCGTCGCATACAATTCCTCATTCGACAGGCCGCTTTGGAAAATATCCGACAAAATCAGCGTTTTTTTCTTGTATTGCTTCTGGCTTTCTAAGAAATCCAACGCGATTTTGAGCGACTGGAAATCAGAGCTGTAACTGTCGTCGATGATCGTCGTATTGTTGATGCCGTTTTTAACTTTGAGTCGCATTTCCACCGGAAACAGCAGCGCCATCCGGCTTTCGATAATTTTCGGGTCATAGCCGAAATGCAGCATCACCATCATGCACTGGATCGCATTTTCCACCGAAGCGTCGTCGAGGAACGGAATCTTGATCTCAAAAGCATCATGGTTAAAATGCACTTTGAGATTGGTCTTGTCGACAATGATTTTTTTGGTAATGAAAACATCGGCGTCTTCGTGCTTGCAGCTCCAGGTAAACGTTTTCAAATCCGGGCTGATGAACGCATCGATGGTCTTATTTTTATGGCAGATCAGCACTTCGGCGTTCGTAAAAAGCTTGAGCTTCTGTTTGATTTTTTCCCCGATATTGGCAAATCCTTCGTCATGCGCCGAACCGATATTGGTCAGTAATCCGATTGTCGGACGAATGATTTTTTCGAGCTTCACCATTTCGTTCACGGTCGAAATACCGGCCTCGAAAATTCCCAGATTGTGCTTCTCATTGATGGAAATCACCGATAACGGCACGCCAACCTGCGAATTGTAGCTTTTCGGGCTTCGGATAATGTTGTAATCCGGACTCAAAA
>DATHGE010000224.1:0-4269 GCA_035317805.1 Flavobacterium sp.
TTATCGCTATCCATGGAATATGACACTGGGCGCGATTAAAGACAAAAGCCTTATTGAGAAAGTTGGCATCAACCTGGGGAAACAAAGCAGGAGAATGGGAATCCAGTTCAATTTTGCGCCGGTTCTCGACATCAATACCAATCCCAAAAATCCGATCATCGGTTTCCGTTCTTTTGGCGAAAGCAAAGAGAACGTAGCCGAAAGTGCACTGGCGATGATGAAAGGTTTCCAAAGCCAGCACATCATCAATACCGGGAAGCATTTTCCGGGACATGGCGATACCGAAGTGGATTCGCATAACTCGCTGCCGCTGATCAGTTTTTCACGCGAAAGGCTCGAAGAAACGGAATTTTATCCTTATCGAAAATTGATTAAGGAAGGGTTGGAATCGGTTATGGTGGCGCACCTGAACGTTCCTTCGTTGGAAAACCGCCCGAATTATCCATCATCGATTTCGTATAATGTTGTGACGAATATACTTCAGAAACACCTTGGTTTTAAAGGCCTAGTTTTTACAGATGCGCTCAATATGAAAGCCGCAAGCAATTATCTAAAGCCGGGTGAAATCGACCTTGAAGCATTTTTAGCGGGGAATGATATTTTGCTTTGCGCCGAAAATGTCCCGGTGGCTTATGAGAAAATCTGTGCGGCCTATCAGGATACGATCATTACTGAACAAAGATTGGCGCACTCTGTCAAGAAAATCCTCAAATACAAATTCAAGTCGGGATTAAATAAATACAAACCGATTGACACCGCCAACCTGTACCAGGATTTAAACACATCCGATAACGATGCGCTGCAATACCAACTGTACGAAAATGCGATTACAGTCCTCAAAAATAAAAACGACATACTTCCAATTAAAGATCTGGAAAACAGCAAGATAGCTTATGTTAAGTTAGGCGATGATGTCAACTCCTCTTTCGTCTCTACTTTGAAGAAATACGCTGATGTTACCGAAGTTTTCGATGAAAATATCGACAGCCTCAATGTCAAATTAAAAGCCTACAATACGGTTATTGTCGGTTTCCATAAATCCGACAAGGCTTGGAAAAGCCATGCGTTTTCGGATACCGATTTGCTTTGGCTCAACGCAATCGCCAGAAACAACGTGGTGATTTTGGATGCCTTCACCAAACCCTATTCGCTGCTGCAGGTTCCGGATTTTGATGAAATCGAAGGCATCGTCCAATCCTACCAAAACAGCAATATCGCGCAGGAAGTCTCGGCAGAGATTATCTTCGGAGCGGTTGATGCGAAAGGGAAATTGCCTGTTTCCATCACGCCTAACTTTAAGGAAGGCGACGGACTCACAACCGAAAAGATCAACCGACTCGGATTTACTGCGCCTGAAAACGTCGGGATGAATCCGTATGTGCTTTCGCAGATTGACGACATTGCCAAAAAAGCGATCGATAAGAAAATGACACCCGGAATTCAGGTGCTTGTGGCGCGGAAAGGGAAGGTGATTTACCAGAAATCTTTCGGCTACCACACATATGAAAATACGGTAAAAGTCGCCAATTCCGATCTATACGACATCGCTTCACTGACCAAAATCGTGTCGACCTTGCCAAACGTCATGCAGCAATACGACCAGAAGAAGATCAATATGGAAACGACTTTAGGGACGATGCTGCCAATTTTTGCGAATTCGGATAAAAAAGACATCCATTTCAAAGAGCTGCTTTCGCATTATGCGCAGCTGCAGGCATGGATCCCGTTTTACCAGTCGACTTTAGATGCCGATAAAAAACCATCCTCCAAATACTACAGAAAAATCGCCGATTCACAGTTTTCAAGACAGGTCGCCGACAGCCTTTACATCCGGAATGATTACCATGACACGATTATGAAAATGATTGTCGACAGTAAATTGCTTCCTAAAAAAGAATACAAATACAGCGATTTTACATTCATCATCCTGCGCGATTATCTTGAAAGGACAACCGGAAAAACCCTGGATCTGCTGAGCGAGCAACAGTTTTTTAAGCCGTTAGGAATGAACAATACGACTTATAATCCGCTCAATAAGTTCAATAAATACGTCATTCCGCCTACGGAAGTTGACAATTATTTCCGCTATCAGACGCTCCAGGGCCACGTGCACGATATGGCTGCGGCCATGGACGGCGGCGTTGCAGGACATGCGGGGATATTTTCGAATGCGATGGATGTTGCGAAGATCATGCAGCTGTACCTTCAAAAAGGAAATTACGGAAACCGCCAATATTTCTCTGCGCGGACCTTTGACGAATTCAATACCTGTTATTATTGTGCCGAGGGAAACCGCCGCGGTATTGGGTTCGACAAGCCACAAGCTGCCGGAACTCCGGGGCCAACCTGCGGCTGTGTGCCGATGAGCAGTTTCGGGCATACCGGATTTACGGGAACGATTGCCTGGGCCGACCCTGAAAATGAGATCGTTTATATCTTTTTATCCAACAGGACTTTTCCCGATGCAACTACAAATACTTTGTCTAAGGAGAATATCCGCGAAGACATCCAGAAGCTGATTTATGCGGCAATTATAAAATAATCATGGTGGACATAAAAATCACCGACAACGGCAATATAAATTTCAGCCTGTAATTTATCTGTCTTAGCATTAACCGATTGCATTTTCTCATTCCGTTTACTGATAATTTCATTGTTAATTTTTATCAATATCACAATTTATGCGGTGCATTTTCGCTAAATTCGTGGTACTAAAAACATACAATGAAAATAGCAATCGTTTGTTATCCAACCTTTGGCGGAAGCGGCGTCGTGGCTACTGAACTCGGACTTGAGCTCGGACGAAAAGGCCACGAAATCCACTTCATCACTTACAGCCAGCCCGTGCGCCTCGCGCTTTTAAATCCGAATGTACATTATCACGAAGTCAATGTTCCCGAATATCCGCTTTTCCATTACCAGCCATACGAACTGGCGCTGTCGAGCAAACTCGTCGATATGGTCAAATTGTATAAGATCGAACTGCTGCACGTGCATTACGCCATTCCGCATGCCTACGCAGGTTATATGGCCAAGCAGATGTTAAAGGATGAAGGCATTGATATTCCGATGGTGACCACGCTTCACGGAACTGATATCACGCTTGTAGGGAACCACCCATTTTACAAACCGGCGGTGACTTTCAGCATCAATAAATCGGATATAGTGACTTCGGTTTCGCAAAGCCTGAAAGACGATACGCTGAAACTGTTCAATATCACGAATGAAATTGTCGTGATTCCGAATTTCATCGAACTCCATAAAGATGTCGACGATTCGAAAATCCCATGCTACCGTTCGCTTATCGCAAAAGACAACGAGCGCGTCGTGACGCACATCAGCAATTTCAGGAAAGTGAAGCGCATTCCGGACATCATTAAGATTTTCCATAAGATACAGCAGGAAATGCCGGCCAAACTGATGATGGTGGGCGACGGCCCGGAAAAAGACAGGGCCGAAAGGATGTGCCGTGAACTCGGAATTTCCGAAAAGGTCATCTTTTTTGGAAACAGCACCGAGATCGATAAGATCTTAAGCTATAGCGATTTATTTTTATTGCCTTCGGAGACAGAAAGTTTCGGGCTGGCGGCTTTGGAGGCGATGGCTTCGGGAGTACCAGTGATTTCGAGCAATTCGGGCGGTTTGCCGGAAGTGAATTTCGAAGGGATTTCGGGTTATCTGAGCGATGTCGGCAATGTTGACGAAATGGCAGACAACGCGATTAAAATATTAAGTGATGATGTTACGTTAAACCAATTCAAAGTCAATGCGCTCGAAACGGCAAAACAGTTCGATATCAAGAATATCCTGCCGATGTATGAGGAAATCTACCAGAAAGCCATTAGCGTTTATGCCTAAAACTATGAAAAAAATCCCATTTGTCTTTTTGCTGGCTATCGTATTTGCCTGCGGTTCCGGCGCCGATAAGAATTCGAAAAAGCCGCTGTATGAAGTGCTGACCCAGCAAAATACCGGCGGGGCGCAAGTCCATTTCTTCGAAATCCTTACCGAAGCCAAAGAAATCAAAATGCTTGAAAATGACGAAAACCTCAAAAAGAAAATCAAGCCCGGCGACATCAATACGTCCAATTTTGTCATCTTGAATCTGGGCGAAAAAAACTCCGGAGGCTACGGTATAACAGTCGACAAGGTTGAGGAAACGGCCGATAAGATAATCGTTACCGTAAAAGAAACGAGTCCGGCTGAAGGTGAAATGACTACCTCGGTGATGACCAACCCGTATACGATTGTAAAGATCAATTCGAAAAA
>DATHGE010000225.1:0-6486 GCA_035317805.1 Flavobacterium sp.
TAATCCAATCGTCAACGCGCCGAGCAGATACGATTTTGGGATGTTTTTGTTCGGGTCGCTGTCTTCCTCTGCAAAAAAGGAAACCGACATCCAGCCGTCGTAAGTTCCCATGATAAGCTGCAATGCCTTGAATATGCCGAGGATTAATCCGCCGGTAACCATAGTTTGCTGTGCCGGAATCTGACCGGTTGGTTTGACAAGAAAACAGCCGACAATCAGGACCAGGAACAAAACCACTTTAATTGCGCTGGTCACTTTCTGGATGAAACTCCCCGTTTTGATTCCGGGTAAATTGATTGCCGTGAAAAAAGTCAGGAATGAAATGGCGATGATGGTTTTGCCTGCCGCTAATTCGGGGAAAACGAGTACCGAATATTCGCTGAGCACAATGCAGAAATACGCCGGGGCAATCGCGTTGCACAGAAAATCAAACCAGCCGTTTACAAATCCGAAGTAATTGCCAAACGCTATTTTGATGTAATTATATGCGCCTCCGGCTTTTGGAAACATGGTGGTGAGTTCCGCATAAGAACTCGCGGCGAGTAAGATGTATAAACCAATCGCAACCCAGCAGCACATGATCAACATCGCGTTTGGAACCAGTAATGCGATGGTTCCGGGAGTTCTCAGGATTCCGACGCCAATCGTGCTGCCCACGACCACGGCGAGCCCGAAAGCTACGCCCAAAACTTTCCGGAGGTGATTGGTTTTTGGCAACTGATCGTTTTGCATGATCTATGGGTTGGTTTTGAATTCCATTATACTCGCGATTCCCGTAAGCGGAATAACGGCCCAGCGCGGACGGGAATTGAGCTCATACCCGAGTTCGTAAACCGCTTTCTCCAAAATGCAATATTTCAAAAGGAAGTCGATTTCTTTCCTATAGCCGATGTTGAGATTTCCCGCCTGCGCCACTTCGGTATAGGTGTGGATAAAAACGCCGACGAAATATTTGAACAGGATTTCGGCGGCCTGGAACAGCTCTTTCTGTTCGTATGGATATTTGTCCTTATTGTTGAAAATCGTCGCGTAAATGGAATAATGGAACGACCGGAACATCCCGGCGACGTCTTTCAGCGGCGGCTGTTTCACTTTTCGGTCGCGGATGGTGCTTTCGGGTTCGCCTTCGAAATCAAGCAGGTAAAAGTCATCTCCATTGACGAGCACCTGTCCGAGATGGTAATCGCCGTGGATCCGGATGCGCTCCGATTTCATCTTTGTCCAGTCGAAATCAAGGAAGAGTTTCCGGATTTCCTTTTTATTGTCGAGGAATTGGTTGGCCAGCTCGAGCGCCAGTCCGTCTAGTTTGTGGAGGTTGTTCTCCAGAATATTAAGGCGGTTCTGGAATTGGTAAGTCAATCGGTTTTTGAGCCACACCGTATAATCGCCGTTGTAAGTTGTTGGCGTGAAAGCTGTATCGTGGATATCGCTGCCGAGTGCGATATGCATTTCCGCAGTTCGCGTGGCCAGCGTATTGATTCGAAGAAAAATGCTCAACCCGGCCCAATCGATGATTTCGTGTGGCACTTCGTTAATCTTCAGTCTTTTGAACAATTCGATATCGGGCAGTTTGGCGATCTTGATTTTCTTATTTTTGAGGTTGTCGAAAATCCGGTCCATTTCCTCGAGCATGAATTGCCACGCGTCGCCCTGATTCGGCACCAATTCCTGCATGAGGCCGAGCGTGATGTTGCCTTCGGTGAGGGAAACGCTGATGCTTCCTGTGTAGGCGGGTGAACTTTTGAAATCCATCCTTTCGGTAAGGAAACGGCTGATTTCGTAATCCGGATTGGTGCTGATATAAATCCGCCGGAAAATCTTGAGCACGAAGGCATTGTTGTAAATAATCGACGTATTGCTCTGCTCCACGCTCATAAACTTTGAGCTTTTGTATTCCCTGTCTTCCAGTTTCTCGCCCTTGTGGAATTTAACCTTGGGGTCTTTTGCACCCGGGCCCGCAATTTTGTCAAACAATAATTTCCTGAAATCTTCCTGGTGCAGCGCGTCAACCAAAAAGCCTTCCTGGTTGTTCATTTTTACCGGGGCGATAATCGTGTTGGTGTCGAGTTCTTCTTTCGACATGAAAGAAATCGGCATAAAATAATGTTGGTAGAACGCTTCCTTAAAATTGACTTCGAGCAAAACCCCGTAATACGTATTGTTTTTGGATGAAATTTTGAAGGAATCGACCACTTCGATATATTTCAACGTGCTGGCTTTTCCGCCATACCAACGTTTATTGATGATATAATTCTCGAGAATATCCGAAGCAAATACCTTTATGAATTCGACATCCTCAAGCGCATTTTTCCAGTCGGTTTTAAAAACAAACGGGTTTTGGTATTCGTCTTCGTTGATCGTGTCTTTCATCATTTCCTGATTTTAAACAGATGGAAAGGAAGCGCAGGATGCAGTTCCACAAAGTTCCATTCCTTATCCCAGATATAGCTGTTGCCTGTGATTAAGTCATAAACCGTTATTGACTGGTTCCCAAGATGTTCAATCGGAAGCCGAACCATTGCTTGTTTTGGATAATACGGATCCAGATTAACGACCATCAACATCTCATCTTCCCTGGAATCGTCATATTTATAATAGGCGATAATCTGGTCGTTATCGGCATCACAGAATTCGATATTGTTGGTTTGCTGTAATGACGGATGTTCTTTTCGAATGGCATTGATACGCGTGATTACCGTTGTGAGTTTGTTCTTTTTGCTCCAGTCCCATTTCACGAACTCGTACTTTTCCGAATCAAGGTATTCCTCTTTTCCGGGAATTGCCGCTGAAACCATGTATTCGAAAACAGGCCCGTAAATCCCAACGCTCGAACTCAAAGTCGCAGCCAAAAAGTACTTCTGTAAATGTACCGCTTCGTTCCCGCCCTGCAGCGCATACGGATTAATATCGGGCGTATTCGGCCAGAAATTCGGGCGGTAGAATTCCTTTTGGTTCGTTTTGGTCAGTTCTGTGGCGTATTCGGTGAGTTCCTTTTTGGAATTCCGCCAAGTGAAATAGGTATACGATTGTGAAAATCCCTGTTTCGCCAATTCGTGCATGATTTTCGGGCGTGTGAATGCTTCGGCTAAAAACAGCACATCGGGATGTTTCTTCTTGATTTCGGCAATCAGCCAGCCCCAGAAATAAAAGGGTTTCGTATGTGGATTATCAACACGGAAAATGTTGATGCCACAGTCTTCTATCCAGAAAAGCGCTACATCTAATAATTCCTTCCAAAGGTTTTTCCAGTCGCCGCTTTCGAAATAAATCGGTTGGATGTCCTGGTATTTTTTGGGCGGATTTTCGGCATATTGGACCGTTCCGTCCGGACGCCATTTAAACCATTGCGGAAAATCTTTCACATAAGGATGATCGGGCGCGGCCTGCAGGGCATAGTCCATGGCGACTTCAATCCCGAGGCTTTTTGCTTTTTTTACGAGTGATTTGAAATCGGCTATCGTTCCGAGTTCGGGATGCGTCGCTTTATGTCCGCCATGTTTTGAACCGATTCCCCAAGGCGAACCGACATCACCCGGCTGGGCATTCGTAGCATTGTTTTTTCCTTTTCGGTTGACTTCCCCAATCGGATGGATCGGCGGGAAATATAAGGTGTCGAAACCCATTTCTGCAACCCTTGTCAATAACTTTTCACAGTCTTTGAAAGTGCCGTGCTTCCCTTCCACTTCTGACGCCGAACGCGGGAAAAACTCATACCAGGTACTGAATAGCGCCTTTTTTCGGTCGACATAAACCCGCAATTCAATCGATTTGTTCCCGATAAAACGAACAGGATATTTTTTGAAGATTGCAGTCAGTCCGGATGACATCGCTTCGGCAATTGCCTTGTCGTATTCTTTTTCAGAGGCAAAATATTTGGCGACGGTTTTCAGGTATGTGGCTTCTGATTTATCGGCTAATTTCACAATTGCATTGACATATTCCGCGCCTTCGAGCAATTCCGATTTCACGTGCTGGTTATCCTGGATTTTACGTTCGGTTCCATGTTGCCAGTTCAACGCATAATCAACCCAACCTTCAACAAAATAGGTATAATAACCTTGTTTTTCAACAGTGAATTCGGCTATCCATTCGTCGTTTTCCGTTGGAACCATACGAACTTCCTGCCACTTTTTATCATTTTCATGTTTGAATTTCACACAACATTCGATCACATCATGCCCGTCGCAGAAAACATCTCCGGTAACGGTGACCGTTTGCCCAACAATCCGTTTTATAGCATAAGCGCCGCTGTCAATTTGCGGCGACACGTTTTCGACAACGATCCTGGTTTGGTTTTGCATTTTAAGATTTTTTTATGACTTCTAAATTTAATAAAAATTGCATAATATAATAACTTGCATAAAAATTTAGTGGAATGTCAAAAAACTCCGGGAAACATACGCAATCATTGAAAATTCCGAGGACAATCATCCTAACCGCTAAATTAATAGCGCTAATTTCAACGAAATGGCTTGTGCGTTTTGCGGCAAGATTGTTTACAACCCCAATAAAATATAAGATTCCGAAAAGGGAATTGGAAATGGATTTCAACAGCAGGCAGGAAAAACTGTTTGTGGCATCGATCAACAGGGAAATTGTCGTCTATCATTTTGGAGACGGTCCAAAAAAGATCATGCTCGTTCACGGTTGGTCAGGCCGCGGGACGCAATTGGTAAAATTTGCCGAAGCACTTACAAAAACAGGCTATTCAATAGTCAGTTTCGATGCCCCGGCGCATGGGAAGTCTGAAGGAAAAACGACACTGCTGCCCGAATTTATCGAATCTATTTTTGAAATAGAAAAAAAATCAGGGCCTTTTGAAACCGCAATCGGACATTCTTTGGGCGGGATGGCTTTGTTGAATGCGGTCAGGAAAGGATTTAAAATTAATCGTCTCGTAACCATCGGAAGCGGCGATCTTATAAAGGATATTACGGATGATTTTGCAGCCAGGTTAGAACTGAAGCCCAAAATCAGCGATTTGCTGCGCCTGCATTTTGAAAAAAAGTACAACATCAGTATGAACAGTTTTTCTTCCTATCTCTCCGCGAAGGAAATCACGATTCCGGTACTGGTCATCCATGATGCCGATGATCCCGAAGTCCCGGTAAAGTGTGCACACCAGATTTATAAGAATCTTCAAAATGGGGAATTGCTGATTACCCATAACCTGGGTCACCGAAAAATATTGGGAGATGCAGAAGTCATTTCAAAAGCACTTGATTTTATAAGAAACTAATGTTTAATTGAAACCAACATTCCTTAAATTGAATTAACTTCACTTTTCAAAATAAAATTATGGAATATCCGATAGAAAAAACCGAAGAGCAATGGAGAGAAGAGCTCGGACTCGAAAGATACCGTATTCTCCGTCAGAAAGGCACCGAATTTCCACATTCCGGAAAATACAATTTGCATTTTGAAAAGGGAACCTATTGTTGCGGCGCCTGTGGAGAGCCTTTGTTTGAAAGCAGTTCCAAATTCAATTCGAGTTGTGGCTGGCCGTCATTCGATGAATCGATTCCTGGAAAAGTGGAATATATTAAGGACACGACACACGGCATGATGCGCACAGAAATCTTATGCGCTACCTGTGGAAGCCATCTCGGACACGTATTTGACGATGGGCCGACTGAAACCGGGACAAGATATTGTGTCAATTCGCTTTCGGTAGATTTCAGGAAATAACGGCTATAATTTAGAATCATTCCGACGGGTTTTCTTCCTAACTTTATTCAAATGGATCTGTTTATGAAAAATACCGACTGGGCAAAGGCGCTCAAACCGCTGATTGCCAAATATAAAGAAAAGAAACATCCGCTTGATTACCACAACCTCTATCAATTAATGGTGATGGTGGTGCTTTCCGCGCAGGATTCTGATGCGCATATTAATAAGCTCGCTCCTGCCCTTTTTGAAAAATTCCCCGATTTGAAAGCATTCGCCAAAGCCCAAAAAGATGATTTGGAACCACTGATCGGAAAAGTCCGTGGTTTCGATAAAAAGGCGGATTGGCTAATTGGGATCGCACAAGAACTCAAAGAAGACAAAAATATCCCGACCACCATGAAAGACCTGACGGCGCTCAAAGGTGTCGGACGAAAATCAGCCAACGTCATCATGCGTGAAGCCGAAGTGAAAGCGGAAGGCATCATGGTCGACCTGCATGTGCTTCGCGTCGTTCCGCGCCTGGGAATTTCCCAAGCCAAAACCGGCGACAAAATGGAAAAAGACCTGATGGCGGTTTTGCCACAAGATATGTGGGGCGAAATCGGGATGGCGATTTCTTTTTTGGGAAGGGAAACCTGTAGGCCTACGAACCCAAAACACAGCGAATGCGCGGTAAGTGAGCATTGTGAATACTGCCGTGTATATAACTCTTAAAAAATATTTGGCGTATACGCGCTAAAAACGGCAGTATAAATTTCTTTTTGGCGTGCCACCGTCGCGGAGCTTTCCGCAAAACCGGACTCGCTGTCGCGCTGT
>DATHGE010000226.1:0-12039 GCA_035317805.1 Flavobacterium sp.
GCTGCCATCGGTGATAATTTCATTTGCCTCTTCGATATTGCCCATGATGTTGACGTATTCGTCGCGCTTTTCGGCCAAAGCCTTGAGGTCTTTATATTCTTTATTCAATTGTACGTAACGCTTTTGGTCGGCAATCACATCGGGCTGAATGATCAGATCCGAGATCTCGTCGAAGCGCTGTTTTACTATTTGAAGTCTGTCTAACATTTTATATTCTCCTTAATTTTGGTCTGCAAATTTACGAAAAATTGTTTAGAGTTGATGCTGTGGCTTTTGCTGTATTTTTGTTAATTTTGGAACACTAAAAACCATACGCATTGGAAGCTGTAACTGTTAGATTTGCAACCGAAGCCGACTTTAAGGCGATCTGTCATTTCATCAACGAACTTGAAGAACAGGTTTTTGACGAATCGGTGCAGCATGGGATGTTTCTGGAAAATATCAAAAGCCCGGATATCATCTATCTGCTGGCTTTCGCCGAAAGTGAACCGGTTGGAATGATCAGCTGCCACATCCAGAACCTGATGCACCACAGCGGGAAAGTAGGCGAAATACAGGAAATGTTCGTATCCGAATCGGCCCGAAGCCTCGGCGTCGGGAAAAAGCTCCTCACCAGAATTAAGGAAATCGCAGAGGAGCGAAACCTGAAGCAACTTGAAGTCACCTCCCGTTTGAAAAGGGAAGCGGCGCACCGTTTTTACGAGCGAGAAGGCTTTAATTTTACACACAAGAAATTTACATTTTATTAATTATGAAAAGAAATATCGCATTTGCAATCCTGGTTTCGGCAGTCATTTTTACGTCCTGCAAAAAAACGGAAACCGCTGAAAAAAGCAAAATCAAAATGGCCGACTGGCTTATCGGAAGCTGGGAAAATAAAACCGACCAGGGCGATCTTACGGAAAGTTGGGAAAGGACCAACGATAGTGTTTTTCACGGTCAGAGTTTCTTCATCAAAAAGAAAGACACGCTCCATAATGAAACCATCGAACTGAAGCAGATTGGCAACGAACTTACCTACAACCCGACGGTCAAAGGGCAGAATGATGATTTGCCGGTGGCATTCAGGCTGACACGTGCCACGGCGAAACAATTGGTTTTTGAAAATCCGGCGCATGACTTTCCGCAGAAAATTACCTACAGCTTAATCACGAACGACAGCCTGGTTGCCGAAATTTCGGGAATGCAGCAGGGGAAATTGGCTTCGGAAAGCTATCCGATGAAAAGAATAAAAGAATAAAAGAATAATTGAAGCGTCTGGAGCTAATCCGGCTGTCCGCTTTATCTTTTGTTGCGCTGGGCTCCACAAAAGGATGCCGCTTCCATCCGGGCCAGATCCGTACTCAAACATCTCGTTTGTTTTTAAATATCGAAATCAATCCTTTGGTTTTAAAACGGTTGTGCAATATCGGAAACCCTATTTGCGTTTAAAAAACAGAAGGCGATCGGTTTGGTTTTTATAAAATGCTGTTCCGATACTTTGAAAACTATGCTAACCCTAAAACCAATTATCATGGCCGAATTGAACAACGACACTTCCGGCGGAACCTCAAAAAACAAAAAAATCCGAAGCCGCAAACTGACCTCAAAAGTAGACCTTACCGCAATGGTCGACCTGGCATTCCTGCTGATTACTTTCTTTATGCTCACTACCACTTTGAGCAAACCGAATTCAATGGATCTTTCGATGCCGGATAAAGTCGGCAAATCAACTCCGGTTGACGAAAACCGTACGCTGACCATACTTGTCGGCGATCACAACAAGACCAGGTGTTATATGGGCAAACAATCTGAAGATTCAAAAGAAATCGCTTTGGGCACGCGCGAATTGCGTAAGGAACTGGCCATCCGCAAAAAGGAAGTCCTCTCCTATTCAACGGCGAAAGGCCATCCTGAAAACGGGCTCATAGTACTCATCAAACCCGACAAGAAATCAAACTACGGGAATCTCGTAGATATTTTGGATGAAATGGCGATTTCCGACGTTCCAACTTATGCTATCGCCGATATCGAACCAAGGGAAACGGAATTGCTGCAGCACTTTCGCTAAAACTTCCTGTTAATCATAAAGTAAAAAGCCACCTTTTCATCGGTGGCTTTCTTTTTATATGCTATTTGGAATATCCATTTATACGTTCTTTTTCGGAATGTTCGCTAAAATCTCCAAAACAAATTTCCAATATTTCTGCGCCGAGGAAATACTCGCGCGTTCATCAGGCGAGTGTGCGCCGTGAATTGTCGGGCCAAACGAGATCATATCCATATCGGGATAATTCGTCCCTAAGATTCCGCATTCGAGTCCGGCGTGGCAGGCGACCACTTTTGGTTTTTCATTGTTCTGTTTTTCATAAATATGCACGAGCGTATCTAAAATCTCCGATTTCACATTCGGCGTCCAGCCTGGATAGGAACCCGATAAAACGACTTCACAACCAGTGAGTTCAAATGCCGAACGCAACGCATTGGCCAGATCAAACTTGGAGGTTTCTACTGACGAACGCGTAAGGCACCCGACCATAATCTCGCCGTCTTTAATAACGACACGTGCAATATTATTGGAGGTTTCCACTAAATCTTCCATATCAGCACTCATGCGATATACACCATTGTGCGCGGTATAAATGGCGCGGATAATACCTTCCTGAACGCCCAGATCCATAACCTTCACAGGCAAATCTGATTTGGTGATTTCTATGGTAAGGTTCGGTTCGGTCGTCTTGAATTCGGTCTTGATATCGCCGATGATTTCCTGCATATCAAAAACATAGGCTTCGTCATACATCTGTGCGATGATCACTTTGGCGACGCTTTCACGCGGAATCGCATTCCTGAGGCTTCCGCCATTGATTTCAGAAACCTGCAATCCGAAATTCTCAAAGGCATCAAACAACAACCGGTTCATGATCTTATTGGCGTTGCCCAATCCTTTGTGGATGTCCATTCCGGAATGCCCGCCGTTAAGGCCTTTGACAGTAATCGTATAACCAACAGAACCTTCCGGGATTTCCTCTTCATGGTAGCTTCTCGTTGCGGTTACATCTACGCCACCGGCACAGCCGATATCGATTTCATCGTCTTCTTCTGTGTCGAGATTGAGCAGGATATCGCCTCTCAGGATACCGCCTTTTAAGTTTAAGGCGCCCGTCATCCCGGTTTCTTCATCAATCGTGAATAACGCTTCGATGGCAGGATGCGGAATGTCTTTGGATTCTAAAATCGCCATGATGGTTGCGACTCCAAGCCCGTTGTCTGCGCCAAGCGTCGTCCCTTTGGCACGAACCCAGTCGCCGTCGACATACATATCGATGCCCTGCTTGTCGAAATCGAAAACGGTGTCGCTGTTTTTTTGGTGCACCATATCAAGATGGCCCTGCAGCACGATGGCTTTGCGGTTTTCCATTCCCGGGGTTGCTGGTTTGCGGATGATGACATTGCGGATCTCATCTTCAAAAGTCTCAAGTCCGAGGCTGTTTCCGAAGTTTTTCATGAATTCGATCACGCGTTCTTCCTTTTTCGACGGACGCGGAACGGCATTGAGGTCGGCGAATTTATTCCAAAGTGCTTTGGGTTCGAGGTTTCTTATTTCCTGGCTCATTTTTAAAGTTGCTGAGTTAAAAGTTACTGAGTTATTGAGACGCTGTCCCGAACCTTCGGGATGAAGCTGCACAAAGTTACAAAGTTTCAGCCTGTAAATAGGGAGTCGGAATAAATTTAAGCGATATGTTTTTCGAAGAGTTTTTTCGCGTCTTTTTTGGAGATGTTGCCGATGCATTCATTTTTGTGGATGCAGATTACCGGCGCTTGTTTGCACATGCCCTGGCATTCCATTTTTTTGATCCCGACAGTGCCTTTGAGGCCGGCTTCTTTCACGAGATCCTTGAAGCATTCTTTAACTTCACTGTTGTATTTACAGCATTTTTTTCCGTCGCAAAGCAGGATCACTTTCTCTTTTTTGTCTTTCTTTCCCATGGCATCCTTTTGTGTAAGTGTTTAGAAACAAATACGCTGCAATATTAATTCTTTTATTCTTATTTATTCTAAATAATCATTTAAAATTTAAAAAGTAATCAACAACAGTTACGGGATTTGGAAACAAAAGGTTTGTTAGTATCTTTACGGAAAAGAAGCTGTTGCATGATTTCTAAAAAAACGATACTTCCCATTCTGCTGCTGGTACAGATCATCCTTTTAAAGATACTTTCGTTGTTTCCCGAAGCGATTGAGCGGTTGTACAGTAATGGAATTTATATCGGAATTTCAAACTTTTCGAGAAGATTATTGGGCTCGATTCCGTTTTCTATAGGCGATATCATCTATTTTATTGCAATTTTTTTCATCCTCAGATGGCTTTGGAAACGGAGAAAAACCTGGAAACTGGAATGGCGCGGCAATGTTTTAAAAGTGCTCAGTTTCCTTTCCGTTTTTTATTTCCTGTTCCACCTGCTTTGGGCGGTGAATTACCATCGTGTGAAACTGGCCGATAAATTACAGCTCAACCAAGATTATACAGATGCCGACTTATTGGCCTTCACCAAAAAACTGATCGCCAAAACCAATGAGATCCACAGTAAGATTGTCGCAAATGACAGCATGAAAGTGACTTTTCCCTATTCGCAGGAACAGGTTTTCGACAAGAATCTGGAAGGCTATAAAAACCTCGCTAAAGTCTATCCGTATTTTGCGTATGAAAACCGGAGCGTCAAGAAATCACTGATCAGCCTGCCCTTGACATATATGGGATTTGCGGGTTACCTCAATCCGTTTACGAATGAAGCGCAGGTAAACGACAGGATCCCGATGTATAATTTCCCGACCACGACGACGCATGAAATGGCGCACCAGCTCGGTTATGCTTCCGAAAGCGAAGCGAATTTTATCGGTTATCTCGCTTCGGTGAAAAATGACGATCTGTATTTCCAGTATTCCGGCTATTCGTATGCGTTGAAGTATTGCCTGCGCAATTGGGCCATCCGCGATGAAGAAACGCTCTACAAATTGCTGCCAACTATTCATCGCGGAATATTAAAAAATTATGAGGAAGCCGAAAAATTCTGGGATAGTTATGAAACTTTTATCGAAACCGGGTTTAAGATTTTTTACGATAATTTCCTCAAATTCAACCAGCAGAAAGACGGACTCGACAGTTACAGCAAGTTTGTGGATCTGATGGTGAATTATTATAAGGTGGAGAAACTTTAGGAGCTATTTCCCGCTATTCACTTCAATCTTTTACGGCCTTCGCTGCGCTGCGGCCACAAAAGGATTTCCGTTTCTATCGGGGCTAGATTAACTTTTGCCTCGCCGCAAAAGTTACAAAAAGGCGGAGCGGCCCATTCAATTTGCTAAAAATCCCATTTGCAAGCTAAAAGAAAAGAACTCGCCTAAAGCTCAGACAGCTTTTCTTTTTTAACGCTTGCTTCATGTGATTTTCTTTAAGCAAATTGCCTGAACGCCGCACCAGTCAGGAAGTGATTATTTTATTTTTGGCTTGCGCGCTGCGCCAAAAATCTTTCTAAGAACGCATATTGTTAATTGGAAGATTATTTCCCAGGAACACTCGGCAACCTACTGGTTCTCGATGTCGACCCGAGCGAAGCGAACTGGCGAAGCAAATCAAAAGAACTCGTATTAAAAATACCTGATTGCCACAGGCAGTCCTCCTTTTAATTTCAAATGCTCAAACAGCTTTCGATTTTTTGCGCCATCTTCAAACTGCAGGTGCCCGCCTGCGCGATCAAAGCGCGATCTCACGAGGAACGTTTTGGCTAATTTGAACGTGGATTTCCCGCTTTGAAACATCGAACGCCCCGGAAAAAACCATTCTTTCAATTTACAGCAAACGTTCTTAGAAGGATTTTCGGCGCTGCATCAGCAAGCCGAAAATAAAATATTTAACTTTCATTGAGCGAAGCTAAGGCATCAAATAACAAACGTAAAAAACAACGAAGGTTTGAGTGGCAGCGTGCCTGGAGTTGAGCCTGCAAGGCGAACGGCTTGGTACGCGGAGCGAAAACCGAGGTAGTTTTTGAGTTTGGAATTTGCAAGCCTTGAATTTTTGCTTCTTTTGTTTCAAGACAAAAGAAGGCTAAATCTCGTCACTTGTAAAACTCGTAAAGCTTTTCTGTTTATACGGCCGGATAATCAATCTTCCTTCGCGGTCGAAACGGATGTAATTGTAAATCCAGTTGGTCAGCACGACGGCTTTATTCTTGAATCCGATGAGCGAAATCAGGTGGACAAACATCCAGACAAACCACGCGAAAACGCCATGGAAATGGTATTTGGGCAAATCGACGACGGCTTTGTTCCTGCCGATCGTGGCCATCGAACCGCGATCGTTGTATTCGAAGGGCTTCATTTTTTCGTTGCGGATTTTCCTGAGGATATTTTCACCCAACAATTTCCCCTGTTGCATCGCGGGCTGCGCAAGCATAGGATGGCCGAGCGGGAATTTTTCGGTTTCCATCAGCGCGATATCGCCGATGGCAAAAATATTGTCATAACCAGAAACCTGGTTGAAACGGTTCACTTTATACCGTTCGGTTTTCTCTACGAAAGAAGTTGCAGGCAAGCCGTCGGGTGTATTTCCCTGGACACCGGCGGTCCAGATGACGGTTGCGGTATCGAAAGTCACATCAGAATTGGTGGTGATAATGCGGCCGTCGTAACCGGTAACGCGAATATTTTTATTGACTTTCACGCCCAGATTTATCAGATATTTTTCGGCGGCGGCAGAAGATTGTTCGCTCATCGTATTGAGGATCCGGTCACCGCTTTGAATCAGGTTAATCTGCATTTTGGACGTGTCGAGGTCGGGATAATCTTTGTGCAGGATGGCATTTTTCATTTCGGCCAGCGCGCCTGCGAGCTCGACTCCGGTTGGGCCGCCGCCGACAAGACAGAAATTGATGAGCGAATCGCGTTCGGCGGGATCGGTCAACAGGATGGCCTGCTCGAAATTCTCGAGAATCAGGCTGCGGATGTTGAGCGATTGCGGAATGGTTTTCATTGACATCGAATTGCGCTCGATTTCTACATTGCCAAAAAAATTGGTTTTGGAACCCGTGGCCATAATGAGATAATCGTATTCGAGTTCACCGATGTCGCAGATGATTTTGTTATTTTTCGGGTCGAGTTCGGTAACCTGCCCGAGGCGGAAATAGAAATTCTTATATTCCTGCACGACTTTCCGGATCGGGTAGGCGATGGATCCCGCTTCGAGTCCGCCTGTGGCCACCTGATATAATAATGGCTGGAAAGTGTGGTAATTGTGCTTGTCGATGAGTACGATTTGCACAGGTTTGTTCTTCAGTTTTTTGGCGAGTGTGATTCCGGCGAAGCCGCCGCCGATGATGACGATTCTGGGAACGTTTGATTTTGGGATATTCATTTTTTGGGTGGCTTAGTGACTGAGTAGCTGAGTGTCTAAGTTACGAAGATTAAAGGTTTTGGTTTTATGAAAACTCTGATAAGTTTTATAAAGTGTTTTTCTGCTTTGATAAGAAGAAATAAATACAAGCCCGAACAGAAAGATGATTTCGCTGCCGCGGGCCTTCTTTTGTCTGGCAACAAAAGAAGCAAAAATGCCTGTGCTGATCGCTCGGCGACCTGCAATGTTTTCGATGGCTAAATCAAAAGAACTCGCCTGCGGCTCAGACAGCTTTTGATTTTACGCCATCTTCAAACAGCAGGTGTCCGCCTGCGCAATCTAAGCGCGACCTCACGAAGAACACATTGGTGAATTTGAACGTAAATCTTTCGCTTTGAAACTGCAAACGTCCCAGAGAAAACTACTTTTCCAATTAACGATTGACGTTCCTAGAAGAATTTTTGGCGCTGCGTCAGCAAGCCAAAAATAGAATAAATACTTCATGGTTGGTGCGGCGTTCAGGCAATTTGCGTTAAGAAAATCGCATGAAGCAAGCGTTAAAAAAGAAAAGTTGTTTGAGCGCAGCGAGTTCTTTTCTTTTAGATTGCAAATGGGATTTTTAGCAAATTGGATGGGCCGCTCCGCCTTTTTGTAACTTTTGCGGCGAGGCAAAAGTTAATAGCCCCGATAGAAACGGAAATCCTTTTGCAAAATGGATTGCCCGAAGCGCAAGCGAAGGGAAATCTATTTTGTCAAAAGATTGAAGTGGATAGCGGGAAAAAGCTCCTGACTATTCCGTTACTTTGTAACAAAATTCACCTTACCCACACTAATGCCAGTATGAATCCGGATTTGGAACAATCTTTTGTAAAGCAGCTGCGCGAGAACCAGAATATCATCCACAAGATTTGTAGGCTGTATACTTCGGGTGAGGATGCGCACAAGGACCTGTTCCAGGAAATCACGATTCAGCTTTGGAAAGCATTCCCGAAATTTCGCGGCGAAAGCAAATTTTCTACCTGGGCGTATCGTGTGGCGCTCAACACGGCGATTACGTTATATCGCAAAAGCACGCGGTCGGTGCAGACATCGTCTTTTGACACTTCGAACCATTTTATCAAGCAGGAAGATTACAATTACGAGGAAGAGGAGCAGATCAAACTCATGTATCAGGCGGTTTACCAGCTTAATGATATCGAGAAGGCATTGGTTTTTATGTATCTTGAAGACAAGGATTATGAGGAAATTTCGGAAACTTTGGGGATCAGCGAAGTGAATGCGAGGGTGAAAATGAGCAGGATCAAGACAAAATTGAAAAAAATATTAAATCCGTAAATATGGAAGAGTTGGATTTATTGAAAAAAGACTGGCAGAAGAAAACGAATGCCTTCGAGCAGGTTTCCGAAAAAGAAATCTACAAGATGACGCACAAGAATTCTTCGTCTATTGTAAAATGGCTGCTGATTATCAGCCTGGCGGAATTCTCGTTCTGGACGTTTATGACGGTATTCCTGAATGACGACAAATATCAGGTGAAACTGCACCGTTACGGACTTGAAGACTGCATGTTTTGGGTGAATGTGGTGAATTATGTAATCCTGATCGCCTTTATATTCTTCTTTTATAAGAATTACAGGACGATCTCGACGACCGATTCGACGCACCAGCTGATGCGGAACATCCTGCGCACGCGCAAAACGGTACAATACTACATCTGGTATAACCTGGCGATCGTGGCGATCAATATCATCCTTTCGATCCTGATGCTGTTTTACCACAACGACCAAATGAAATCAATGATGGAGAACGCGGCAAAAAATGGTCACAGGGAATTGTTTATGGTGATGTGCGGCGGGATTTCGATATTGTTTATCCTTGCGATTATCGGGACATTCTGGCTGTTCTATAAACTGCTTTACGGAATTTTACTCAGGAAATTGTTTGCAAATTATAAGGAATTGAAGAAAATTGATTTGTAGGATGTTGTCATTGCGGGGAACGAAGCAATCAGGAGCATTTTCCTGCTTTCGCCTTTATCTCTCCACTGCGTTACGAGGATATCGGCTCAATCAGGGCTAGGCATTATTCAAACCTGAAATTATAATTTACAAACTAATAGCCCCATTTTCTCAGGTTGTTCAGTTTTTCCTGCTCTTCGCGCTCTTCAGCCGGAATTACCTTCAGGAATGACGGATGCTGCTCGATCGCATATTCAACCTTTTCCACAATCGCTTCGATCGTGTCGTTTTCATAATCGATTTCCAACGGCTCCTTAACGATAAACGACTGGAGGATTCCTTTCTTTTTAAGCCGCAGCCCTTTCTTGTCGAACGAGCGGCGGAAACCGTCGATCACAATCGGCACCACAATGGGTTTATGTTGCTTGATAATATGCGCAGTCCCTTTGCGGACGGGTTTGAATGACTTGGTCGTGCCTTGCGGAAAAGTGATCACCCAGCCGTCTTCGAGTGCGATTTTGATATTTTCGGTATCGTTCGGGTTCACTTCGCGTTGCACGTCTTTTCCTTTAGCGCGCCAGGTTCTTTCTACGGTAATGGCACCGACATAGGCCAGGATTTTGGGCAGCAGCCCTTCGTTCATCGTTTCTTTGGCTGCGACATAATAGATATTGAGTTTCGGCTGCCACAGGTAGCCGATGTTCTTAATATTGTCTTCGCGCCCGCTGAGGCTGGCGTTGAACACATGGAACATCGCCACGACATCGGCAAAATAAGTCTGGTGGTTGGAGATGAAAAGTACGTTTTTATCCGGAAGCGCCCTGATGATTTCGGAGCCGTCAATCTGTAATTCGTTAAAACCCCTGTACCTTCTATGGGTTACGGCGCCAAAAATCCGGATCAACCATTTTTTTATAAAGAGTATGTGGCCAAAAGGATTCCTTTTGAATAATCCCATAATTGAGTTTTTTGAAAAACATGAACGGCAAATTTACGAAAAGATACTGCTTATAAAACCTTTTTGAGGGTTTCTTTGAGCTCGCTCATCATCATCGCCGTTGCGCCCCAAACCAGATGCTCGTTGATTTTGAAGGCGGGCACACTAATGGAAAGCGAGTAGGATGTCGGCATTTTCTCCAATACGACATTTGCATCGTCAAGGAAATGATCGAGCGGCAATTCGATCATACCGGCAACTTCCGCCGGGTCGGGTTTAAAAATCAATTCTTCATTGCTGTAGCCAAAAAATGGCGTAACCAAAAAATTGCTCGGCGGGATATAGACATTCGAAAACTGCCGGACCACCGTAATCTGGTTTGGAAAAATACCGATTTCCTCTTCCGTTTCCCGCAACGCCGTTTCAGTTAGCGACTCGTCATACGCTTCGACTTTTCCTCCTGGGAAAGCAATCTGTGACGAATGTACGCCCGGATAGGTGTTCCTGATGATTAAAGCCAGTTGTGTTTTTTCATTGCGCGGATAAAAAAGCATCATCACCGCGGCGAGCCTTGGATTTTTCGCTTCAAGGTCGAGCGTTTTCATAATTTCATTGCGTTCCGGAGGCGACATTTTGCGGTGCGCGATTTCAGCAGGAAGAATTTCCTTTTCAATTTTCGGAATGCTGTCAAGAAAATCCTGAAAATCCATAATCAAAGCTTATTTTTGTACACGGAAGTTTGTCGTCAGTTCGGGTTTTGCGTAACAAAGTGCAGCAAAAGTATCGAGAACTTAACGAATTTACGGAAATCCGCCAAGCTTTAAAAACAAATCGTCAAACTTCAGTATAAAGTCTTATATAAATGTACTCCAAACAGGAAAATCAGCGGCTGAAACAGGAATTTTGGGTGGCCTTTGCAGAAAAATACCCGCGCAAATGGGTTTTGTATGATACGAAAATCAAGGATTTTTCCTTTAAGTTTTTTGTCGACAATACGAAAGCGCAGGTGATGATTGACATTGAGCACCGCAATGAGGAGAAAAGACTGGCGTATTATGACAAGATTGTCGCCCTGAAAAATATCCTGCAAGAAGAATTTATTCCAAACCTGGTCTACCACAAAAACTTCACGCTCGAAAACGGAAAGACCATCAGCCGCATTTGGATCGAGAAAACGGGCATTACCGTGAGCAACCGCAGTTATTGGAATGAAATATTCGATTTTTTCAACGGGAAAATGAGTTCGCTCGAAATGTTCTATCTCGAATACGATGACTTTATTAAAGACATCGATTAATTCAAATCTTCACACATCTTCCGTTTTAAAGAATTTACAATTAAAATTAAGGGAATAATATAATTATTTTGGCGTGCCACCGTCGCGGAGCTTTCCGCAAAACCGGACTCGCTGTCGCGCTGTGCGCTGCACCCGGGGCCAAAGGCCGAACTGACCGGAGGTAATCTTTTATCCACTGCGTTCCATAAAAGGATTTTCGCTGCCATCGCTCACGCAGAACCACCCTGGAATATTTCATAAGGCCTGCGTCATTGCGGGCGCAGCGAAGCAATCTACTTCCTAACCTTTTTATAGCAATCAAATATTTTAGTCAAGTTCCGTTATATCTTTCCTTCGCCGAAGGAAACCCTTCCGTTCGCCGAAGGAAACGGCTTCCTTCGGCGAAGGTATTTTATCTGACAGTGCTGACAGGTTTTCTGATGAGGGCATAAACACCGCCCTGGACGACGGTCCTGTGGGCTTCACTTCAACATTAAAA
>DATHGE010000227.1:0-3765 GCA_035317805.1 Flavobacterium sp.
CCGCCGCAATGCTTTCAAACCTCGGGATTGGCGAAGAGTTCCATTATACATTGATGGGCGACCTTGACGGAAAGCTGAAAGTCCGCGTCCTCCTGGCGCAGGCGCTTTTCGGAAACCCTGACGTCCTGATTATGGATGAGCCGACGAATGACCTGGATTTTGAAACCATCGCATGGCTCGAGAATTTTCTCGCGAATTATGAAAATACGGTGATCGTTGTTTCGCACGACCGTCACTTTCTGGATGCGGTTTGTACGCATATTTCGGATATCGATTTCAGTAAGATCAACCATTATTCGGGAAATTACACGTTCTGGTATGAGTCGAGCCAATTGGCGGCAAAACAACGTGCACAGCAGAATAAGAAAGCTGAGGAAAAGAAACAGGAGCTCGAGGAATTTATCCGTCGTTTCAGCGCGAATGTGGCCAAATCAAAGCAGGCGACTTCGCGGAAAAAAATGATCAGCAAACTGAATATCTCCGAGATCAAGCCGTCAAGCAGAAGATACCCGGCGATTATCTTCGACCAGGAACGCGAAGCCGGCGACCAGATCCTGAACGTTCAGGGATTGGCTGCGTCTGTTGACGGCGAAACGCTTTTCACTGGCGTGGATCTCAACATGGCGAAAGGCGACAAGATCGTGCTGTTTTCCAAAGATTCACGGGCCACGACCGCTTTCTATGAAATATTGAACGGCAACCAGAAACCCGATGCCGGGACATTCGACTGGGGAATTACGACCAATCAGGCCTATCTTCCGGTAGACAACCATTCCTTTTTCGAAAACGACTTAACGCTTGTAGACTGGCTGCGCCAATGGGCCAAAACAGAAGAAGAGCGCGATGAAGTTTACATCCGCGGTTTCCTCGGGAAAATGATTTTCTCGGGCGAAGAGGCTTTAAAGACTTCCAGGGTTTTGTCGGGAGGCGAAAAAGTGCGCTGTATGCTCTCGAGAATGATGATGGAACGCGCGAATATCCTGATGCTTGACGAACCGACGAATCACCTCGATCTCGAATCGATTACGGCTTTCAACAATTCACTCAAGAATTTCAAAGGATCGGTAATTTTTACGACACATGACCACGAATTTGCGCAAACGGTCGGAAACCGCGTGGTGGAACTGACTCCGAAAGGCGTCATCGACCGCTACATGACTTTCGATGATTATCTCGATGATGAGAAAGTGCAGGAACTGAGAAAGAAAATGTATGCTTAAATATAAGAATCCCGCAGCTGAACGTTGCGGGATTTTTTATTCCTGAGACTAATTAAATGACAAAAAAAATCCGCCTTATCGGTGATAAAACGGATTTTCCTTCCAAACCTATCTTTATTTTTTTCCGCCAAGTTTACTAATGATAAAAATAACTATGGCGATGACTGCGATGACAATGAAAATACCGACGCCCATCCCGGCTTTGAAGATTCCTTCAATAACGTCGCAGCTGGTAACGCTCAGCATCAGTAATAAAAGCACCGAAAGTCTAATGAATTTGTTTTGCATGATTTCTGTTCTTTGGTTATCTGTTGTTGGACACGATGACCAACGGGATAAATTTCCGAAAAAAGCAAAAATCGCGCTTACAGCATTCTGTGAATATATTACAGGATTTGAAGCGGTTTACACTGGAAGATAGATCGTAAAAGTGGCGCCCTTGCCGGCCTCGCCATCGGCAGTAATAAAGCCGTTATGGTTGTCGACGATTTTTTTCACGATCGCCAATCCGATTCCCGTACCGCTATAATCCTGGTCGATGTGCAGCCTTTGGAAAACCTTGAAAATCCGGTCGCTGTACTGCGGCTCAAAGCCGATGCCATTGTCGGAGAACGTAATTTTGGAGTAGTTTTCGTCGGGTAGTATGCCTTCAATATTGACGTCGCTTCCTATAATCGTTTCATTTTGGATGAGGATGTGCGGCGCCTTTTCGGGAAAGGAGAATTTGACCGAATTTGAAATCAGGTTCACCAGCAATTGCCGGAACTGCGAAACGATCATCTTTACTTCAGCGTTCCCTTTCACCTCGATGACCACATTTTTACCGTTGATTTCCTCATTAAGATCCTCTTTGATTTCACTGACGAGTGCAGCGATATTTGTGTTTTCCATCGGGAAAATTTCGATGCTTAACCTGGAATAGGCCAACAGGTCGCGAATCAGGTTCTGCATTCTGTTGGCACTTTCCTGCGTTCGCTTCATATAACTTTTGCCGGCTTCGGAAAGGCTGTCATTTTCCTTATCGATAATCCGGGATATGAAAGTCTGTATTTTCCGCAGCGGTTCCTGCAGGTCATGGCTCGAAATGTAGGTGAACGACTCGAGTTCGTTATTCATTTTTTCGAGTGATTCATTCTTGTCTTCGAGATCTTCCCTAAGCCGGTTGGAAATGGTCAGTTCGCGATAAATCACATTGTAGGAAATGATAAGCACAACAATCGAGCAGATGGTCAGGAAGGTGGCCAAAAACGGCGTCACCGCACTTTCCCTAATCAATGATTTCTTCCTGATTTTAAGCAGCAGGTCTTCCTCATTGGTCATTTTATCGATTTGGTCGCGCAGTTCTTTCCGGTTGGCGCGGTATTTCACTTTGTTGGCTTTTTCAATTTTCTGGAAGTCGCCTATCTGCAACAGGGTTTTCATATCCTCAATACGCTTTGAGGCGATATTCTCAAGCACCCTGAGATTTTCCCTTTGCGAATAATTGTCGGCAGTGGTTCGTTTAAGTCGTATGAGTTTTACATCGGCTTCTTTGCAGGCGCTGTTGAATACCTTCACATAGGTGCTGTCTTTCGATAGCAGGAAACCGCGCATAGACGATTCCATGTCTTTGATGGAGGAGAAATAAGTTTCGAGATCAAGCTTGACATTTGCGGTATGGTTGACCCAGGCCGAAGTTTTCATCAGGTTGTTGATCCTGAGGTATGAAAATACAGAAAGGGAAAGCAGTAAAACCGCTGCAATCAGGAAAGTGATTTTGATGCGTGTGAGCCTGTTTCTTCCCATGTGATTCAATTCAGGCTACGTTGATTACAAATTTTTCCCTTAAGGGTTGCCGGCCCATTTTTTTGGGGTCAAACGACAATACAAACGCAAGGGTTTTTTTTAGTAATGGATACGACTGTGGCTTGCAGATATAGAAGTTGGCGCCCTGCTGGTAGGTCAGGTTAACAATGTCATTGTTGGAGGAAGTTGAAAAGATGACCACCGGAATGTCCTTCAGTTTCGGATTATTCCTGATTTCCTGCAGGCATTCGAAACCATTTTTGCGAGGCATATTGAGGTCGAGGAAAATAACTTCAGGCGGCGGCGGAACGGTTTCATGTAAAACCTCCATCAGTTTTACGCCGTCATTTGTGATGGTCAGCGACGCCTCATCCTCGTTGTAAATTTCCTGCAACGCTTCTGAAAACATGAGACAATCGTCTGCATCATCATCCGTCAGGAAAATCTGTTTCATTTGTTTCTTTTCGTTTTTCATGACAGCTGTTGGGGATTTTACGGGACTAAAATAGCAATAATATTTTACAATACGCCGAATTGGATTTTTTCTTTGGATTAAAAAAATGTACGCAATTTATCTGTAAATATATTTCCGCGCTTTGTCTTTTTGCTTATTTTTACAAACCAAACACAATCCTTCCATGAGTCAAAAAATATTGCTCACTTCCAAAGAAGTCAATATCATATTGCACCGTTTGGCCTGTCAGTTGATAGAAAAGCACCTTGATTTTTCAGACACGATTTTAGTCGGAATCCAGCCGCG